>DATNEW010000020.1 GCA_035606695.1 Gemmatimonadaceae bacterium | reverse complement strand
TGATCGAACCGCTCGCGTGCGCCAAGAACGTTGCGCGCCGCCGTTTGTCCCTGCCGCTGCGCCACCACCCAATGCTCCACGCGAATGCGTTCGCCGGTGTGCGGGTCCGGCCACCGTGCGATGTCGCCGACCGCGTACACGCCAGGTGCGCTCGTCTCCAGGAACTCGTTCACGACGACGCCCTTGTCCATCGTGAGGCCCGCTTGTTCCGCGAGCGTGAGCCGCGGCCGCACGCCGACGCCGATGACGACGAGATCCGCCGGCACGCGCGTTCCGTCGTCGAGCACGACGGCGTCTTTCTCGACCGACGTCGCGGTGTGCCCGAGATGAAACACCACGCCCTTCTCTTCGTGCAGTGACTTGATGAACGACCCGAGATGTTCGCCGAGCACGCGCTCGAGCGGCAGCTTCTCGGGCGCGGCGACGTGGACTTCGACGTTCCGCGCGCGAAGCGACGCCGCGACCTCGAGGCCGATGAAGCTCGCGCCCATCACGAGGGCGCGCTTCGCATTCTTCGCCGCTTCGATGATGCGCCGGCTGTCGTCGAGCGACCGGAGATAGTGCACGTGCGGCTGGTCATCGCCCGGCAGCTTGAGGCGAATCGGTTCAGCGCCGGTGGCGAGAACCAGTGCGTCGTACGTGACCGGATCCTTGCCCTCGATCTCGACACGCTTGGCCTTGATATCCAGCTTCGACACGCGCGACTTGATGACATTCACGTCGTGCTGTGAGTAAAAGTCATCGCCGCGAATCGGAATCCACTCCTCGGGCGCGTTGCCCGCGAGATAATCCTTCGAGAGATTCGGCCGATCGTACGGCGCGCCACGGTCGTCGTCGACGACGGTGATGGTTCCGACATAGCCGGAGCGGCGCAGCATCTCGACCGTCGCCGTGCCCGCGGCGCCGAGTCCGACGACGACGACACGTTCGGGATGCGCGGGCGCGATGGTCGCGATCGGATACGTGGGCGACAGTGGATCGCGCTCCTCTTTTCCGGTGACGAAAATCGAGCCGCCGCGCTGCTCGACATTCCAGCACGCGACGGGATTGAGCGCCGGCGCGCGCAAGGCTTCGCCGGTTCGCAAGCTGAAGCAGGCGTGATGCCACGGGCAGCGAACGGTGTCGCCGTCGACGACACCTTCGGCGAGCGGTCCGCCGTAATGCGTGCAGCTCGCGCCGATGGCGAAATACTCATCGTTCACGCGCGCGAGCAGCACCGGCTCGCCTTGCGCGTGTCCGAGCAGCGTTCCTCCAGCCGGAATGTCGCCCGCTTTGACGCCCGCCCCGAAATCAGGCCCCTTCAACTCCGCTTGCCCGCCCATTCGTCTCGCTCCTCTTGAGTGGCTTCCTAACTTCAAATCGTCCGCCCGCCGCGCCTCCCGAACCCCTCCCGCCATGGACGAATCGCTCAGCTATCCCGTCGGCCGCTACCAACGTCCCGGTGTGCTCACCGCGGACCAGCGCCGAGCCGCGATTGATTCAATCGCCAACACCCCCGCCGCGTTCCGCGCCGCGGTGCGCGGCTTGAACGAGACGCAGCTGGACACGCCGTATCGCCCCGACGGCTGGACGGTGCGACAGGTCGTGCATCATGTCCCGGACAGCCACCTCAACGCCTACACGCGGGTCAAGCTTGCCTTGACTGAGGATACTCCGACCATCAAGCCGTACGACGAGTCCGCCTGGGCCCGGCTCGAAGATGCGCGCTCGACGCCGATCGAGACGTCGCTCATGCTGCTCGAGACGCTGCACGATCGCTGGGTCCGCGTGCTGCGCGCGATGCAGCCGTCGGACTTTGAGAGAACGCTCAATCATCCCGCGATGGGCACGATGACGCTCGACGACGTGCTGGCGATGTACGAGTGGCACGGCAGGCATCATGCGGCGCACATCAGGAGACTCCGCGAACGACAGGGCTGGTAACGCGTCGGGTGACGCTGGTCACGACTACGATGTGAACTTCGTCCGATGGTTTAACGCTCAGAAACGACGCACGTCTCCCCGATGCAGGCTGCATGGGCAGCGGTAGGCAGCATTCACCCTGGAGACGATATGAGAAATCTCACGACGGCAGTGCTCGCGGGACTGATGATGGCGGTGGCGGCGGGGACGGCGGGCGCGCAGAGCGGCCAGAGCGCGACCACGCCGACGAAACGGGAAGCGCGCGATCTCAGGCGCGATCATCGCGACGTCGTGCGCGATACGCGTGAGGCGCATTCGGATGCGAGGGACCTGCGCGCCGACGTGCGCGATCGCCGCGCGGACGCGAGGGCCGGCGACTCGACCGACGTCAGACGCGACACGCGCGAAATCCGAAGCGACCGCAAGGACGTACGCTCCGACAAGCGGGACGACGTCCGCGACCGGCGCGACGTGCGCCAGGACCGACGCGCGATTCGCGATTCGCTGAAACCGTAACCCGCGGATTCATGCAGACGGAGCCGACGCTGGTGCCGTCGGCGTCGGCGCCGGCTCCGTCCGCACCCAACACCGCAGCACCTCGGCCACACTCCATGCTTGCGCAATGCAACCGCGCGGCGTGAAGGGTGGCGTGGCGTCGAAGATCTCGCCGATAGTGCCGAGTCCAAATTCGTCCAGCGCGGCGATGCATCCGTGCAGATACGCTCGCGCGCCGGCGAGATCGTCGCGGTGCACCTTGAGCCACGCGTCGATCCACGGCCCGATGAGCCACGCCCACACGGTGCCCTGGTGGTACGCGGCGTCGCGCGAGCGGAGGTCGCCATAGTAGCGATCCTTGTACTCCGGCTCGCCCGGGGCCAGGGAGCGCAAGCCGACAGGCGTGAGCAGCCGCTGCTCGACGACGGCAAGCACCGCCTCCCAGCGCGATCGCTCGAGCACGGGATGATCGAGCGAGATGGCGAAGATCTGGTTCGGCCGGCACAGCGGGCTATCGCCGCCTTCGCCGTCGATCACGTCGAACAGATAGCCGGTGGATGCGTTCCAGAAACGCTCATTAAATGATTTATATACACCATCGGCGCGGGTCTTGATGTCCGCGGCCGCCTCGACGCCGCGGACTTCGGTAATCCATCCCTCGAGCAGCCGCAGCGCGTTGTACCACAGGGCATTGATCTCCACGGCCTTGCCGCGCCGGGGCGTCACCACCCAGCCGTCCACCTTGGCGTCCATCCACGTGAGCTGATAACCCTCGGCGCCCTCGCAGAGGAGGCCGTCGGCCGGATCGACGTGAATGCCGAACTTGGTTCCCTCCACGTGATGCTTCACGATGTCGATCATCACCGGCAGCAGCTGCGTGAGCGTCACCTGATCGCCGGTGCGGCGGATGTATCGCTGCAGCGCGTGGAAGAACCACAGCGTCGCGTCGGCGGTGTGATACAACCCCTCGTTGCTCCCGTCGGGGAACATGTTCGGGATGAGACCGTCGCGCACGTAGTGCGCGAACGTGCGCAGAATGAACGACGCTTCGCGATCGCGGCCCGTGGTGAGGGTCAGCCCTTCCAGACTGATCATCGTGTCGCGGCCCCAGTCGGTGAACCAGTGGTAGCCGGCGATGATCGTGCGGACCTCGTGGCCCATCGCCCGCGCGCGCGTCGCGTCGGTGATGCGCCCGGCCGGCGTGATGATGAATTGATCCGCCGCCAGGACGAGCTCAGCGCCCACTTCGTCGGTCGGATTCGTCGCCGCGCTGAAGATCAACCGCCGCCGCCGCTCCTGCTCGCAGCGCGCGACTTCGTCCGGCGCCAGCGCGAGCATGATTTCCTGCGATTCCACCGACGCGATGAACGTCACACAGCGATCGCACTCGAGCGTCACGGTGTAATGCCCCGGCGTCCAGAGCGTCCCGCGAAACTCGTAGCCGCGATCCTGCTCGACGGGATACATCACTTCGTTCGTGGGCTTTGCGTCGGTCTCGAATGGCGCGCTCGACGCGCCGACGATCGTCATCCGCAGCGGCGGCAAATCGTCGGCCGTCGAAATCTCACGGATGTCGCCCAACTCGCCGATCATGTACGTCGTGTTGATCGGCGAGTTGCGCGAGGAACCGACGTGGTCCTCGTAGTTGCGGAAGTGCACGGCGGGATGAATCTCGAGCACCACGTTGTCGGGCCCGCGCAGCATGCGATAGGTGACGTGCACGCTATTCTGCCCGTGCGGCATCACGATGCGCTTTTCCAAACGCATCCCTTCCCACTCGTACTCCCACACCGGGAGACCCACATCGAGCCGCACGTCCGCGACGTACCCCGCCGCTTCGACGTCTACTCGCCCGGCGACGCGGTCCTCGCTGTTCAACGACAACTCTTTGTCGCCGTGCACCAGTCGTTCGCCCAGGTGATTCAACATCACCATGCGGCCGAGTGGATTGGGCAGCGCGGCAACGAGTAATCCGTGATAGCGGCGCGTGATCACGCCCGATAGCGTCGACGACGCATAGCCGCCCAGCCCGTTCGTGACGAGCCACTCGGTTTCCATCAGCTTGCGCGCGCGCGCGTCGCCATCGGCGGGCAGATCCAGGCGCCGCACGATGCGATCGACCAAGCGGCGCGTCATGGCGCGGCCACCGGCGACAGCAACGTCGCGCTCTCGGCGGGAATCCACCACCCATCGTCTTTCGTTTGGATTTCCGGCGCGCCCCAACCGCCATACTTCGGCGACTCCGTCGAAAAAATCGTCTTCCACGCGCCGCCGATGGTCGCCGGCGCAACGAGCGGTTCGGCGAGCGGATCCGCATGAATACGCGCGCCGAGGTTGACGACGAGCATCCGGTCGTCGCCTTCGACGCCGAACCAGCGCGCGACGAACGCATGCTCGTTGATCACGGCTCCGTCGAGTCCGCGCCGCTTGACGTTGCGAATGACCGGATCCTCGCGACGCAGCTTGAGCAAGTCACGGTGCAAATCGAGTGTTGGTTTGTGGCGCCGGCGCTCGGCCCAATCGAGCTTGCAGCGGAGAAACGTCCACGGGTCCGACGGCTCGTCGATGCGCTCGTGCTCCTCGCGGGCCGCGATACTTGGAAACTGCGAGACGAATTTCGCGCGACCCGTTCGCACGAGTGCCGCGAGCGTCGGCTCGTGATCCGCGAAGTAGAGAAAGGGCGCCGACGCGGCGAATTCCTGTCCTTGAAACAGCATCGGTGTCTGCGGCGCGAGCAACAGGAGCGCGGTCAACGCGCGGCAGCGTCCCGCGCTCGACTCCTGGTTGATGCGCTGTCCTTTCGCGCTGTTCGCCACCTGATCGTGGTTCTGTAGAAACTGCACGAAGGATTGCGGCGCGATGTCCAGCGAGGGCGATCCCCGCCGATTCTTCTGCCAAGCGTACCACTCGCCTTGATACAGGAATCCATATTTCATAGTGCTCAAGAGCTCTTGGGCCGAACCGCGATAGCCGTCGTAATACGCCTCGTTGCGTCCCGTTGCCGCGACACGGGCCGCGTGATGAAAATCGTCGTTCCACAAACCATCGAGCTGATATCCGCCGGCATCGCGCGGGCGAATGAGCTGCGCGCTCTGCGGCTCGTTCTCGCCGACGACGATCGTGCGCCGGCCCTTCGCCGCCTCGCGCACGGCCGCGGCGACGTCCGCCACGATGTGCGAGCTCGATGTGTCGAAGATCTGCTGCGTGGCGTCGAGCCGCAGCCCGTCGAGATGAAACTCCTCGATCCAATAGCGCGCGTTGCTGATGAAGAATTCGCGCACGGGCGCCGCGTCGTCGCCGTCGAAATTGAGCGCGTCGCCCCACTCCGTCGGATTGCCGCTGACATATCGCGCCGCGTACTTGCCGGTGTAGTTGCCGTCCGGCCCGAAGTGGTTGTAGACGACATCGAGTATGACGCCGAGCTCGAGGCGATGCGCCGCGTCGACGAGCGCGCGCAGATCGTCGGGCGTTCCGTAGCGATGATACGGCGCGAACAACGCGACGCCGTCGTAACCCCAGCCGAATTGTCCCGCGAACTCGGCGATCGGCATCAGCTCGATCACGGTGACGCCGACGTCGACGAGATCGGGCAGCCGATCGATCGCGGCGCGGAACGTTCCACCCTTCGTGAACGTGCCCAAATGCAGCTCGTAGATGACCTGCCCGTCGATCGACACGCCGCGCCAGTCGCCGTCGCTCCACGGGTACGTCGTCGCGTCGACGATCATCGACGAGCCGTGTGGCCCGTCCGGCTGAAAGCGCGAGACCGGGTCGGGAAAGGCCTCGCCGTCGTCGACTCGAAAGCGGTAGCGCGTCCCCGCGCCCACGCCGTCCAGCTCGCCGGCGAAGTAGCCCGCGTCATCTCGCTCGAGCGGAAAAGCCGATCCGTCGTCGGTAACGAGCACGACGGACGTACGGTCGGGCGCCCACACGCGCGCGTGGGAGCGAATTCGGTCGGCGTTGTGATGTACGACCTCGACACCGATGGGCAAACGACGCGGTATCGAGGGATGTCGATTGGACGAGCCAGGAGCCATGTCGCCCGAACGCGGCGCAGGAATGGGACCACGAGTGTCGCGACTGCCGCGAGTCCCACGAGTACGACCCAGGCGGGTAGCGAGGAGGCCCGAGCGGGCATAGTCTTGGCGAGCACTCCTTCGCCCATGCCGATTCCCGACGACCCCACTCCTCCGAACGACGGTCCGCCGCCGAACGCCGACGATACCGCGCTGTTGCCCAGCGGTCTCGGCTCGGGCCTCTTGGCCCGACAGCCAACGCCGTCGGCTGAGGAGGCCGTTGCTGTCGCGAAGGTGTGCCCTCAGTGCGGCACGGAATACGAGACCGGCGACCGCTTCTGCCCGAAGGACGGCACACCGCTCCGCCCCAAAGCCGGCGGCGATCCACTCGTCGGCCGCGTCATCGCCGAGCGTTACCTGATCCTGGCCCAGCTCGGCGAAGGCGGCATGGGCCGCGTCTACCTCGCCGAGCACGTGAAGATGAACCGGCAGTGCGCGGTGAAGGTCATGAATCCCTCGCTCATGACCGACACCGAGTCCCTGCAGCGGTTCGCGCGAGAAGCGTCGAGCGCCGCGCGCATTCTGCATCCCAACGTCGCCGCCGTGTTCGACTACGGCGAAGCCGACAAGATCGTCTATCTGGTCATGGAGTATGTGGACGGCGAGTCGCTGTCCACGATCATTGCGCGCGAGCAGGCCGAAGGCCGCGCGCTCGATCCACGACGCGCGATCGAGTTGGCGCGCGGCATCGCGGACGGGCTGCATGCCGCGCACGAGCTTGGCATCGTGCACCGCGATCTCAAGCCGGACAACGTCATCGTCACGCGCACGAAATCGGGCAAGGAAGTGCCGAAGGTCGTGGACTTCGGTATTGCCAAGGCGCTCACCGATTCGCAGGAAGATGCGCTCACCCGCAGCGGACTCGTGATCGGCACGCCCGAGTACATGAGCCCGGAGCAACTCCTCGGCGACCCGGTGGACGCTCGCGCCGACATCTACAGCCTGGGCTGCATTCTTTATCAAATGCTCACGGGGACGCCGGCTTTCGCGGCCGAGTCGCGCGAGCAGATGATCCGTCGCCGCCTGCACGAGCCGCCGCCGCACGTGCGCGACATCCTGCCCGATCTCCCGCGCCGGCTCGATACACTGATCGTGCACATGCTCGCTCGTTCGCCTGGCGATCGCCTGGCCAGCGCCGCGGAGGCGCGCGACGCGCTCGATCCCGCGCTGGCGCTCGGTGGCTGGGATCCCGGCACGGTGAGCGCGCAGCGTCCGATCACGGCGGGCGCGGCGCCCGTCTCGGCGGATCCGTCGCTGCAGCCCACGATGCCGATGCCCAAGGTGCGCACGAGCCCCAAGCGCATTGCGGTAGGAGCGGTCGTTGGCGCGGCGGTGTTGTTCGGAGGAATTGCCGTGTGGCAACTCGCTCAGTCGCCGGTGAAGGTCGGGCCCAACCGAGTCGATCGGCCGAGTGATTCATCACTCGTCGGCGCGCCGGGAGGAGTGGCGGCGCCCGCCGTCGACACGAGCGCGAAGAAGACGCTGACGCAGAAGAGCGATTCGGCGAAGTTGGCGGCGGCCGCCGCGGCGGCGGCGAAACCCAAGCCCGCGGCGACGAACGACGATGAGCTGCGCGCGCCATTCCGGAATCTGCTCGCCGCCATTCGCAGCCGGAGCACGGATGCCGTCGCGGCGGCGATTCCCGGCTTCAGCCAGAAGGACCAGTATGAGAGAATTCTAAAAAACGCGATCGACGCGAGCGGGACGGCGGTTTATGGCGGAGTCCATCCGGTGCGCGACGGTGTCATCGAGCGCGATGTGACGCTGAAGCTGACGACGACGGATCAGGCGGGCGCGCGAACGATCACGCCGTTCACCTATCACGCGGTCCTCGAGCGCCACAACGGGGCGTGGACGCTCACGCAACTCACGCCGAAGTAGTCAGCTCTTCTTCCCCAGGCGGCTGCGCAGCTCGATCGCGGCGTCCTCGAGCATCTGCGTGTCGTAGCCCACGTCCCATTCGTCGCCGTGTTGCCACTCCGCCTCGGCGCGCACGGACGCCTGCCTCCAGTCGTCGCCGATGAATCGCACGATGATGCGTGTGCGATAGCGCGGGTCCGGCGTTCCGCCGTGGGTGCTCGACTGCCATGGCGTCATCAGGAATCCGGCGCGTGCGTCGCTGACGTCGACGGAGAATTTCTGCGAGAGATAGTCGGTCGCGGCGCGGAACGCGGCGGTCTTCGCGACGCCGACGTCGATGAGCCGCGTCATGCGCGTGTCGGACGTCGTCTGCACGAACGTCGACGGCGGACCGGCGGTCGCCGCCGTGGAGATCGGGCTGCGGATGGAGACGTGCGAGCAGGCGCTGAGGAACAGGAGCGCGATGACGGCGAGGCGCATGATAGCAAACTTGCTGTCATCCTGAGCGCAGCGAAAGGATCTCATCCGGTTGGACGATCCAGAAACCGGGACGCGGATGAGATCCTTTCGGCGCTCCGCGCCTCAGGATGACAGCGGGCGCACCCTCGCCCACGCAGGCTGATCATCACTGCCTGCACTGCCCATGCGGATCGGGCTTCTGGTGATCCACCACGACCCGATGATCGAGATTCGCCACCCGCGCCGCGACGTCGTGAACGAGATTCGCCACGCGCGCGAGCTGCGCGTAGTCGATGTACTGCGGCTCGTCCGTCACCTGGTGGTAGTCGCGGTGGCCGCCGGTGGAGAAGAACGTGATCGGAATGCCGTAGCGCGCATACTCGTAGTGATCGCTGCGGCAGTAGTACTGCTGCGGATGCCCGTTTGCATCGTACGAGTAATCGAAGTGGAATGGCGAGGGTTCCGTCTTTCCCACCGCTTCGACGATGTCACCGAGCTCCGTGGAGAGGCGCTTGGAGCCGATGAGCTGCAGGTAGCCGGGACCACCGTTTTTCTCGTCTTGCGGGCCGCCGCGGCCGATCATGTCCATGTTGAGTTGCGCCACGATCGAATCGCGCGGAACCGTTGGGTGGTCGGTGAAGTACTCTGATCCCCACAGCCCCTTCTCCTCGCCGGCGTGCCACACGAAGACCAGCGAACGCTTGGGCTTCGTCGGAGCAGCGGCGAACGCCTCGGCGATCTCGAGCGCGGCGACGGTGCCGCTGCCATCATCGTCGGCGCCGTTGTCGATCGAATCCTTCCGCGGCGTGTTGACTTTGCGAAGACTGTCGAGAATCCCGCGAATGCGCGTCTGCTCCTCGGGGCTCGCTTCGCGTTCCGGATCGTCGGCCCCGTGAGGGCGGACCACCGTGTTGAACGCGCGCAGCGAATCGTGATCGACCGGTTCGTGATTGAAGCCGATGTGATCGTTGTGCGCGCCGATCGCGACGTATTCCCCCTTGAGCTTTGGATCGCTGCCCGGAAGAATCGCGACGACGTTGCGACCCGGTGCCGGCGCGAGGTTCCACTTGATCGCGCCGTGCAGCGTCTTTCCCGCCGCTCCGCGCGAGAGTCCGGCCACGGGTGCGCCCATGATCGCCTGGGCCATCGCGTTCGACATGTACATGAACGCGGGGAGCTGCGGGGGATCGCCATCACCGTTCTTGAATGTGAGCGTCGGCTCGAGCAGCGACGGTCGTTCTGAATCCGGAACCGCGTCGAGACCGACAACGCCGATGCCGGCGGACAGCAGATAACGGATGGTCAGCGGCTGTCGATTGCCGCTCCATGCCGGTTTGCCGTCGGGGCCATTCGGCACCGAGATCACGACGAACTTTCCGAGCGCGGCGGCCGGCGAGATCATCATGCTCGTGTCGCCCGACGGGCTGAAGGTGCCTCCGTAGACCGTTTGAACGCCGTCGAGCGGCCGCACCGGCGCGCCGAACACCGCGTTGTCGCGTGGGATGAAATCCGTAAGTCCGCTGAAGCTTCGGCCTTCGACGCTCAACGCCGGCGCATTGGACACCGTCTCATTGAAGACGGGAATATTCTGAAAGTAGGTGCCGCTATCGCCGCCGGGCTCGAGCCCGAGCCGCCGCACTTCGCGCTCGATGTACGCCGTTGCCTTGAGATGGTACGGCGTGCCGACCTCGCGGCCCATCAGCGAATCGTCCGCGTAGATGTAGAGCCGCGTCATCAGATCCGCTTGCGAAATCGCCGGCGTGGTTGGCTGCGGCGTATGCTTGAGGGGCAATTTTGCCTGCTGTGCGGCGGCGGCGGCGCCGGCCGCGGCGGTGGCAGCGACGACGAGGAGAAGGGATCGCATTGAGCCTCGTGAAATCGGGAAACGTCGGGTGCTCATGGAGATAGCTAATGTTGGCGTGCGGCGCTCGGGCAGTCGCGCGGTACGAGAACTGTAAGTTTCTTCGGCGAATCCAACGCAACGGTTTCGCGTTCGGCAAGGCCGTATGTCGGACTATGCCGGACGCCGCGCGCGAGATCCCCTGATTTGCGCTTGGTTCGCCCGGGCGTAGGTTCAACGCGCGTCAGCATTTCCCCGACTTGGCGCGTTAGTGGACAAGCTCGCTTACGTGCCTCCCACCGAATCTGAATGAAAATCAGCGTACCATCGGAGATCGCCGCGCGGGAGCTGCGCGTCGCGATTACTCCCGACATCGTCGGCCGATTGATCAAGCAGCAAAAAATCGACGTCGTCATTCAGAGCGGGGCCGGCCTCAGGGCCGGTTTTCGCGACGATGCCTATGCCGCGGCCGGCGCCACGGTCGTTCAGGGCGCAGCAACGCTTTACCGCGACGCGACATTGATCGCGAAGGTCCAGCCGCCGACACCCGAGGAGATCGCGATGATCCCCGAGGGTGCGACGGTGATCTCGCTCATGCGGCCCGGCCAGAGCGCCGACGTCGTCGAGTCGATGACGCAGCGAAAGCTCACATCGCTTGCGTTGGAGCTGGTGCCGCGCATCACGCGCGCGCAGTCGATGGACGTCCTGTCATCGCAAAGCACCGTGTCGGGCTACAAGGGTGTGCTCATCGGCGCGGCGGCGCTGCCCAAGTTCCTGCCGATGCTCACGACGGCCGCCGGCAACATCTCGCCCGCCAAGTGCTTCGTGATCGGCGCCGGCGTTGCCGGATTGCAAGCGATTGCCACCGCGCGACGACTCGGCGCCGTCGTCTCGGGCTTCGACGTGCGCCCCGCTGCACGGGAGCAAGTGCTCAGCCTCGGCGCCACGTTCGTGCAGAGCGACGTCGTGAGCGACACGGCGCAGACGGCGGGCGGCTACGCGCGCGAACAGACCGAGGAAGAGAAAGCGAGGACGCTCGAGGCGATGGCGAACCACATCAAGGACATGGATCTCGTCATCACGACCGCGGCGATCCCGGGCAGACCGGCGCCCAAGCTGATCACCGCGGCAATGGTCGAGACCATGCGGGCGGGATCCGTGATCGTGGATCTCGCCGCGGAGACGGGCGGCAACTGCGCGTTGTCGAAGCCCGGCGAAACCGTGGTCGAGCACGATGTGACGATCATCGCGCCGCTCAACGTGCCCAGCACGGTGCCGTTTCACGCCAGCCAGATGTTCAGTCGCAATGTCTTCGAGCTGTGCAAGGAGCTGGTGAAGGAAGACGCGCTCCAGCTCGACTCGACCGCCGAGATCGTCGGCGCAATGATGATGACACACAACGGACAGGTGCTTCGATAATGAGTACTCATCTCCTCGAGCTCTACGTCTTCGTGCTGGCCGCGTTCACGGGATACATGGTCATCTCGCGTGTGCCGCCCCTCTTGCATACGCCGCTGATGGCGGCGACGAACGCCATCGCCGGCATCTCACTCGTCGGCTCGCTGATCGCCGCGGGCGCCGCCGCCAATCGCGTCGCGACGATCCTCGGCTTCGTCGCCGTCGTCGCCGCGACGAGCAACATCGTCGGAGGATTCATCATCGTCGATCGAATGCTCAAGATGTTCAAGCGAGACAAGAACTGATGCGCGAGTACTTCATTCAAGGCAGTTATCTCGCGGCGTCGATCTCGTTCATTCTCGGTCTTCGCATGCTCACGCGCCCGGACAAGGCGCGGCGCGGCATGCAGCTCGCCGCGGTCGGCATGCTGTTCGCGATCGTGGGCACGCTGCTCAATGAAACGATCGTCGACTATCGCTGGATCGTCGCCGGACTGATACTCGGCACCGTCATCGGCTACCCGATGGGTACGCGCGTGTCGATGACCGCGATGCCGCAGCGAATTGCGCTCTCGCTCACGCTGAGCGCGTTCGCGGCGACGCTCGTGGGCATCGCCGAGTACTACACGCGCATGAACGCGGGCCTGCCGCCCGATCGTGTCACGATGACGGCGCTCGGCTTCGAGATCATGCTCGGTTGCATCACCGTGGGCGGCACGATCGTCGCCGCGGGCAAGCTGCAGGAATGGCTGCCCTCCAAGCCGCTGACTTACAAAGGCCAGAATCTATTGAACGGCCTGGTGTTCGCGTTCATTCTGTTCCTGCTCGTATCGGTGATCCTGGATCCCACCAAGCAGTGGGCGTTCTACACGATGATCGGCGTCGCGCTGCTGTTGGGCATCATGCTGGTGCTGCCGATCGGCGGCGCCGACATGCCGGTCGTCGTCGCGCTGCTCAATTCGTACTCCGGCCTCGCATCGTGCGCGACCGGATTCGCGATTGGCAACGTCATCCTCATCATCAGCGGCTCGCTCGACGGCTCGTCGGGATTCATTCTGTCGATCCTGATGTCCAAGGCGATGAACCGCTCGTTCACGAACGTGCTCTTCGGCGCGTTCGGCAGCGAAACGGCGGCCGTAGCCACCAAGTCGGCGGCGGGGTTGTCGGTGCGCTCGATCGGCGTCGAGGACGCGGCGATTCAACTCGCCTATGCGCAACTCGTGATCGTGATCCCGGGCTACGGTATGGCGGTCGCGCAGGCGCAGCACACCGTGCGCGAGCTGGCCGAGTTGATCGAGAAGCGCGGCGGCGAGGTGAAGTTCGCGGTGCATCCCGTGGCGGGACGCATGCCGGGACACATGAACGTGCTGCTCGCCGAAGCGAACGTGCCCTACGACAAGTTGTACGACATGGACGAGATCAACGGCGAATTCGATCGCGCCGACGTGGCACTCGTGATCGGCGCGAACGACGTGGTGAATCCCGCGGCGCGCACGGACAAGTCGTCGCCGATCTACGGTATGCCGATTCTCAACGCCGATCACGCCAAGTCCGTGATCGTGCTCAAGCGCGGCATGTCGGCCGGGTTCGCGGGCATCGAGAACGAGCTGTTCTACGACAAGCGGACGTCGATGTTGTTTGGCGATGCGAAGACGTCGCTCACGGGGCTCGTGGGGGAGATCAAGAACGTTTAGAGGCGGGCGTATGGCGGCATGGGCGCATGGGCGTATGACAAGCTGAACTTCATACGCCCATACGCCCGCACTTCGAGCACAAGACTCGGATATCCCCAACAAATTGTCGATCATAGCTTGCGGTCGCCCCTCACAGAGAGCATTTCATGGCGACCATGGTGGCCGAGCGCGAGCAGGATATGGTGAATCCGGGAATGGCGTGGCGCGCAGTCCAGGAGCGCAACGCCGAGTATGACGGCCGTTTCGTGTATGCCGTTCGTTCGACGCACGTCTACTGTAAGCCGAGCTGCGCGTCGCGCCGGCCGCTGCGTGAGAACGTCGCGTTCTTCGATTCGCCCGAGGACGCCGAGCGAGCCGGATATCGTGCGTGTCTGCGCTGCAAGCCGCGATCGGCGGACGACGCGTCGGCAACGGCGCGCGGCGTCGAAGCGGCGCGCGCGTATCTGGATGCCAACCCCGATCGCGCCGTGCCGTTGAGCGAGCTGGCGACTCTGGCGGCGTTGAGCGCGTCCCATCTCCAGCGATCGTTCAAGCGCATCGTCGGCGTCTCGCCCAGGCAGTACAGCCAGGCCCAGCGCGTCGCGCGCTTCAAGTCGCGGCTCCGCGCCGGCGACACCGTGAGCCGCGCCACGTACGAAGCAGGCTTCGGGTCGAGCAGCCGGGTATATGAGAAATCTAATGACGTGCTGGGGATGACGCCCGCATCGTTCCGCCGCGGCGGCGCCGGGGTGCGGATCGCCTACACGATCGTCGACGCGCCCATCGGCCGCGTGCTCGTCGCGACGACGGACCGCGGCGTCTGCGCCGTCGAGATCGGCGCGACGAACACCGACGTCGAGCGCGCGCTGCGGCATGACTTTCCGAACGCGACGATCGAACGCGACGACGCCGCGCACGCGACGTGGGTCCGCGCCGTGCTCGATCGCGTGCGCAAACCCGCATCCCGCGCGTCGCACCGCGTTCCGCTCGACGTGAGCGGGACCGCGTTTCAGCTCAAAGTGTGGGAGGCGCTGCAACAGATTCCGGCCGGCGAGCGCCGCACGTACGGCGAAGTGGCCGAGGCAATCGGTCAGCCAACTGCGTCGCGAGCCGTCGCGCGCGCGTGCGCCACGAATCGCATCGCCGTCGTCATCCCTTGCCACCGTGTCGTGCGAGGTTCGGGCGAGCTCGCGGGCTACAAATGGGGCGCCGAGCGCAAGGCGCGCCTTCTCGAGGAGGAGAGCGGATGACAGTCGCCGAAGCGATCGACACGAGGGAGTTCACGACCGAAGTCGCGTGTCCGCGGTGCGGCGTCGAGACGGACGGCAAGTTTTGCTCGAACTGCGGGACACGGCTCAGCCACGCGCGCGACCTGTCGGTCAAACATTTCTTGCGCGAGGCCCTGGCGGCGATCACCGATGTCGACTCGGCCCTCATCGCCTCGTTTCGAACGCTGTTGACCAAGCCCGGCCGACTGTCGACCGAGTACCTCCACGGCGACCGCCACCGCTATCTGCCGCCGTTGCGCGTATTCCTGCTCTGCAACGTGGTGTACTTCATCTTCGCCACCCAGTATCAGTCGACGGTGCTCACCGCGCCCTTGAGACTGCAGGTCGGCGAAATGGTGTACCACAACATGACGTGGCCGGTGCTCGAACACCGTTATCATCTGGCGCCGTTGCGGCCAGGCGCCAAACGTGCCGACGTCGCGAAACGCATTCCCCCCAGCCTCGAAGCGCGTTTCGACTCGGCCACCGAAGAGCTCGGGAAGACGATTCTCGTGGTCCTCATTCCCGTCTACGCGCTGCTCTTTGCGGCGATGTTCGTGGGAACGAGGCACTACTTCGTCGAGCATGTGGTGTTCGCGACGCACTACATGAGCTTCTTTCTTCTGGCGTTGCCGGCGGCGGTGCTGTCAGTCGCCGGCTACGCGATGATCCTCACGCGTGTCACCGGCCACACCGTTCGCCCGACGATCATGTTCAACGCGTTCCAGGTGCTCGTGGCGCTGTACGTGTTCATGGCGCAGCGGGAGTTTTACCGTTCGCGGCCAGTGCCGGCGCTGGTGCGAAGTGTCGTCGCCGCGGCGACGTTCATCTACGCGGTAGTCGGGTTCAAGCTGGTGTTGTTCTTCGCGACGCTGGCCTGGATCGGCTGAGTGACCATACAAATCCCTTACATGTATTGATGCGGTAATTTCAGCACGCGCGCCATATTATGGAGGCATGCTGAAATTTCAACATTGAGCGGGGACGCAATGCATCAACCGACGTGGCACAACCGAGCCGAGGCCTTCGGGCAGGATGTGAAGTTCGCGATGCGCACGCTGCGGAAGAACCCCGCATTCACGTTGGTCGCTGTATTGACGCTCGCGATCGGCATCGGCATGAACAGCGCGATCTTCAGCGTCGTGAACGGCGTCCTACTCAAGCCACTGCCATTCAGAGATCCCGAACGCCTGGTTCGCGTGTGGCAGGTGTACAACTCGGACGGTACGCCCGAGCGCGGCGTCGTGTCGGCCGTGAACCTCGACGATTGGCGCGCCCGCCGTCGATCCATTACCGACATGGGCGGCTACTTCTACGCCGAAGGCATGAGTGGCACCGATCTCACGGGCATCGGCGCGCCGCAGCGCATCGACGCCGCGTTCATCACGCCCGGCTTCTGGGCAACACTCGGCGTTGCGCCGCAACTCGGCCGCGTACCGCGCGACGACGAGATGGTGCGCGGCGCGAACGACCGCCTCGTGGTGCTCAGCAACGATTTCTGGAAGCGAGAGTTTGGCGGCGACCGCGCGGTCGTCGGGCGACGCGTTACACTCGGCGGCCATTCGTACGAGATCGTCGGCGTGATGCCGCCGACATTTCGTTTTCCCGCGCCGCAGGTCGAGATGTTCATTCCGTTCTCGACCATTCCCGACGACGCGATTCCACGCATACGTCCCGTGCGAACACTCAACGTCGTCGCGCGGCTCGGGCCTGGCCAAACCGTGGCTCAGGCGTACGCCGAAATGAACGCGATCACGCGCGGCTTGGCCGAGCAGTATCCCGAGAACAAGAATCTCGGCGCGGCGGACGTCGCTCCGCTGCGGGACTCGCTCGTCGGCAAAGTGCGCACGACGCTCCTCGTGCTGCTCGGCGCGGTCGGCTTCGTGCTGCTCATCACCGCGGTCAACCTCGCGAGCTTGATGCTCGCGCGCGCGACGACACGTGAGCGAGAGATCGCCATTCGCTCCGCACTCGGCGCCGAGCGCGGGCGAATCGTGGGGCAACTCTTCACCGAGAGCCTGGTCCTGGCGCTCATCGGCGGTGTGCTCGGCGTGATCATCGCGCAGGTTGGCGGAAGATTGCTCGTGCAACTCGCGTCGGGCCAGTTGCCGCGCGCCGAAGACGTCGGCCTCGATGCTCGCGTCCTTGCATTCACGTTTGGATTGTCGATCGTGACGGGTATCGCATTCGGTCTGGTGCCGGCGATTCGCGCGTCGTCACCGGAGCTTCAGCAATCGCTGCGCGAAGGTACGCGCGGCAGCACCAGCGCGGGCGGCGGGTTACGCAACACACTCGTCGTGGCCGAAGTGGCGCTTGCGATGATTCTCGTGTGCGGCGCGGGGCTGATGACGCGGAGTTTCGTCAAGCTGTTGCGGATCGATCTCGGATTTCATCCGGACCATCGCGTCGCGCTCAATTACAGCATCAACACCGCGCGGCACGCGACAGGACCTGACATGCGAGAGACATATCGGCAAATGCTCGAGAAGGTGCGCGGCGTTCCTGGTGTGATCGCCGCGGGCGCCGTTCGCGATTTGCCGTTTCACGGCGACGGCGAGACGGTCCCGCTCGTCCCGCCGGGGATGAGCGGCGTACCGGCCGACAAGCGTCCCTCGGCAACGATGATGTTCACGAGCGACGGCTTCTTCAACGCGATGGGCATTCCGCTCATCGCCGGACGCGATCTGTCGCAGCAGGATCGCGCGGGAGCGCCGGTGGTGTTCGTGGTGAATCAGGCGTTCGCGAAGAAGTATCTCGGCGGCGCGAATCCGATTGGGCAGATGGTCTCGTTCGGCGACTCGTCACACTATGCGATCGTCGGTGTCGTTGGCGACGTGCGGCAGGAATCCGTGGATGAGACACCGACACCGCGCATCTACGCGAGTGTGTATCAGGTCTTTCGTGTGAAGACCAATCTCGTCGTGCGCACGCAGGGCGATCCCGCGGCGATGATCAAGCGCGTCGAGGACGCCATTCGCACGGTCGATCCACAGCAGACGTTCACGAGCGCGTTCACGATGGACGAAGCAATTGGCGTCGCGGTCGCACGGCCACGACTGTTGACCGTGTTGCTGGGCATCTTCGGCGCGATCGGACTCGTGCTCGGCGCGCTCGGGTTGTACGGCGTGCTGTCGTATCTCGTGAATCAGCGGACGCGCGAGATTGGAGTGCGCGTGGCGCTCGGGGCGCAGTCTCGTGATGTGCTGGGGATGGTGGTTGGACGCGGACTGACGTTGGCCAGTGTTGGCGTGGTGGTGGGCCTTGTGGGCGCACTGATACTCACGCGCTTGATGCAGGGTGTGCTCTACGGCGTGACGTCATCGGACCCGCTGACTTACACGGTTGTCGCCGTTGTGCTGCTCGTAGTAGCGTCTCTCGCGAGTTGGGTTCCGGCACTGCGGGCGGCGCACGTAGATCCGCTCGTTGCGCTGAGAGCCGAGTAAAGAGCTTACCACGGACGGACGTCGGACAAGTGCGGACCGGCACGGAGACGGCGTGAACGGCAGTTGACTGCTGTTTAATGACTTTCTTAGAACACCCTTGGGATGCTTCGATTCGCGGAACATCCCGGGTGTTCTAAAAGGCATTCGAATTGAAACGTCGGTACTCACAGTTCAAACGCCGTCTCCGTGCCGGTCCGTGTACGTCAGAAGTGTTCCGTGGTACCGTTTAGGCCCTCATAGCCTCCACCGGATCTATCTTCGCCGCCCGCCGCGTCGGAGCCAGTGTCGCGATCGCGGCGATCGTCACCAGCACTGCGGCCGTTCCAAGGAGCACGACCGGATCCGTGGGGCTGACGTCGAACAGCAACGATCGCAGCGCACGCGTTCCAGCGAGTGCAGCGAGCAGCCCGATCGCGACACCCAATCCCGCGAGGCGCATCGACTGGCCCAGTACGAGCGCGGCAACCTGTGGCACACGCGCGCCGAGTGCCATGCGCACGCCGATCTCGGAGCGCCGTTGCGCGACGAGATATGAGATGACGCCGTAAATCCCCACCGCGCTCAGCAGCAACGCGAGCGAACCCGCGATCGCGAGCAGCGTCATGATGAATGACGTGCGCGACGTCGAACGGTCCACGACCGACTGCATGTCGCGCACATCCAGGATTGGGACGCGCGGATTCATGTCGGCCAGCACGCGGCGAATCGCGGGCAAAAGCTCGTTGGGGTTCGCGCTCGTCGTCTTCACGGTGAACGTCATGCTCGAGCCGACGCGCGACGCGAACACGATCTCACTCGGCGGCTGATCCAGGCCGTGCGCGCGAAGCTCGGGCGCGACGCCGACCACGCGATAGTAGCCGGCACGCGCGTTGCCGATCGCGATCCCCTTGCCGATTGGATCTTCGCCCGGCCACAGGCGATTCGCGAGCGCCTGCGTTACGACCGCGACGGTGGGTCGATCGTAGATGCCGGCAAAGTCGCTCCACTGCGGCGCATGACCGCGGACGCGAATGCTCATCGACTCGAAGAAGCCGGGGCCGACGTACGGCGTCGGTACGCACGGCGGCTTGTCGTCTTCCGCATACGATTTTCCCTCGGCCACGACGCTCGTGCATCCCACGCCGTAGTCTTGCAGCGGAAGATCGGTGACGGTGCCGACGGTCTTCACTCCCGGTATCGCGGCCACGCGGTCGTAGAACTCGCGCTGAAACGCCTCAACCTTGCTGAGCGAGTCGTATTGCGATCGCGGAAGCACGGTGGTGAACGTCAGCACACCGTTGGGATCGAGGCCCGATTTCACATGACGCAGATTCGTGAAGCTGCGCAGCATCAGGCCCGCCGCGGCGAGTAGCACGAGCGCCAGTGCCGTCTGCGTGACGACGAGCGCGTCGCGAATGGTCCGTTGCGTCGGCGACGCGGTCGCGCCTCGTGCACCGTCGCGCAGCGTGCTGACGTCGAGGGTCGTACGCCCGATCGGGATCAAACCGAAGACCAAACCCGCAGTCAGCGACAACGCGAGCGCGATGAGCACGGAGGCCGGATCCACGTGCACGGTCGCAAGCCGTGGAACGCTCGTTGGCGCGATAGCGAGCAGCGCACCGAGGGCAACGCGTGCGATCAGAATTCCGGCGACACCGGCGGCAAGGGACAACAGCAAGCTCTCGCTCAGGTAATGCACGGCCATGTGCGCGCGGTCGGCGCCGAGCGCGGTGCGGATCGCGGATTCGCGCCGGCGCGACTCGATGCGAACGAGAAAGAGATTGGCGACGTTGGCGCACGCGATGAGCAGGACGACGCCCACCGCGGCGAACAGCACCCACAACGTGCGCGCGAGCGTCGGACCGAGCATCTCGTCGCGCAGCGGCTTCACACTCACGCGGAAGTTGAAGCGCTTGATGAACCCATCTTTGTACGCCAGCGGCATGCGCTGGGGAAATTCGCGCATGAGCGTAACGAGATCGCGCTGCGCCGACTCGACGGTCGCGCCGGGCTTGAGCCGGGCGATGCCGGAGTAGGGATGCGAATTGTAAAATGGCCCGTTCGGATGCAGCTGCTCGGGGAACCAGAGATCGACGCCGAACGACGCGAGATCGTTGGTCGAACCAAACGCGCCAGGCTTTGGCAGCGACAGCCCCGGCTCGGCCACGCCGACGATTTGATAACTCGTGAGTCCAATCTGGAACATGCGGCCAATGATGGAGCGGTCGCCGCCGAAGTGACGCTGCCAGTATTCGTTACTGAGCACGACGACCGGCGGGGCGCCGGGAACGTCGTCGGTGGAATCGATGAGGTGTCCGAGCGCGGCGTGCGCGCGCAGCGTTGGAAACAACGTCGCGGTGGCCCAGGCGGCACGTGCCGGTGCGGGGTCGCTATTGCCGTCGGCAACGATCACGTCGCCGGTGTTGTACACGCCGAGGTTCTCGAACGAATGGTTGCGAGAACGGAAAAAGAAGTAGCCGCCGGCCGACAGTCCCCACGTCGATTCACCGTTGCCGGGCACGGTGACGGGATGCAGCACGGACACGAGCCGATCGGCGTCACGATAGGCGAGCGGCCGCAGCGCGACGGCGTCGAGTACCGTGTAGATCGCGGTCGTCGCGCCGATGCCGACGGCGAGCGTGATGAAGGCGATGAGCGAGAAGGCCGGGTTGCGAATGAGCACGCGGGCGGCGTGCGGAATCTCGCGGCGAAACGTGTCGAAGAGCTCCATCCGATTTCGTCCCCGTTGTGTGCGTTCGTCGATGTCGCGGGCTTCGCGGCGGTAGGTGTCGTAGTCGCCGAAGCGGCGGCGGGCTTCGCGTTCCGCTTCGTCGCGAGAGAGGTGCTCGCGCTCCATGAGCTCCTCGACGCGGCCCTCGAGATGGAAGTGCAGCTCGTCGTCGAGCTCGTGCTCGATGCGCCCGCGGGAGCCGGGCAGCCGGAAGACGCGTTTCATCGCGCGGCGCCCGCGCCGGCCCCGCGCGCGGCGATGATGAGTCCAACGACGCTGGTGTATCGCTGCCAGCGCGTGAGTTCGTCGGCGAGGTGCTTGCGTCCGCGGGCGGTGAGGCGATAGAACTTGGCCTTGCGATTGCGCTCGGTGTAGCCCCAATCGGCGTCGAGCCACCCTTTTTCTTCCATGCGGTGCAGCGCGGGATACAGCGCGCCTTCTTCGATCTGGAGCTGATCGCGCGTGACGTTCTCGATCCAGCGCAGCACGGCGAGGCCGTGCATCGGTCCCCAGGAGAGCGTCTTGAGGATGAGAAGGTCGAGCGTTCCGCGAACGAGATCGACGTCGGAGGCGGCCATGGGCGGTCCGGTCAGGGTTAACCTAAGAACCTTAGGTCTAAGGTTCTTAGGCTTCGACACCGCCAATGCCCAGAGAGTTGCATGACCGACGTGACGCACGACCCCGGCGCGCTGGCCGCGGTGGCCCGGCGGCCCGTGCACGGCGCCGCCGAGCCGCTCCGGCGCCGCGGCGCGGAGATCCGCGTCGGGACCGCCGGCTGGACCGACAAGACGCTCACCGCGGCGGGCGTCTTCTATCCCGCCGACGCAAAGACTCCCGAAGCGCGACTCAAACATTACGCCTCGCAGTTTTCGCTGGTCGAAGCCGACATGGGCTTCTACGCCATTCCCGACGTGCGCGTCGTCGAGAACTGGGTCGAGCGCACACCGCGCGATTTCGTGTTCAACGTGAAGGCACACGCGCTCATGACCGGCCATGCGACGGACGTCGCACGGCTTCCGCGATCGATTCGCGATGAGCTTCCGCCCGCGCTCGCGGCGTCCACTCGCGTGTACGCGAAGGATTTGCCCAGGGAGCTGCGCGACGAAGTGTGGCGCCAGTTTCGGCGCGCGATCGAACCCCTCGACGAATCGGGCAAGCTGGGCGCGGTCCTGCTGCAGTTCGCGCCCTGGATTCAACCGAACAAGTCCACGCCGGCGATGCTCGCGCGAGTTCGCGAACACCTGGGCGACTTGCCGATCGCCATCGAGTTTCGGCATCCGTCATGGCTCGAGACTCGGCTCCGCGAACGATTGTGGTCGTTGTTGAGCGATCTCGAAATGACTTACGTCGTCGCCGACACGCCTCCCGGGACGCCGACGAGCATGCCGATCGCTCCGGCGATCACCAATCCGGAGCTAGCACTCGTGCGGCTGCATGGTCGCCGGAGTGAGCTGTGGGGCGCGCGCGAGGCGACCGTCGCGGAGAAGTACAGGTATCTCTACGACGACAGCGAGCTCGAGGAGTGGCTGTCACTCATTCTCGAGCTCGCTGAAGAAGCCGAGCGCGTGCACGTGGTGTTCAACAATTGTTATGCGAACTACGGGGCCGTGAACGCGCTGGAGATGGCGGGTCTCATTGCAACGTCATCCTGAGCGAGCCAAGGATGGCACGGGGTCGGCTACGCCGCCAGCTGCCGCGACGGACGCCAGACCGGATGGCCGGCCATGATCTCGCCGACGCATTCGTACCGCATCGGAGGAAAACCGTGGACGCCAATCTCGAGCATGTCACCCGTTTGAACGGACACGTGCTGGCCGAGTGCGTCGACCGCGGCCGTAAACGACTCGCTCTCGATGATTCCTTCCTGACGGGAATCGATCCCATTCACGGAAAAACGAAACTTTGACATGTGAGACCTCCCTCGGTTGTCGCTGGGATGTAGTACACCAGCGAGCGGTGGGCGTTGCGTCGGTGCCTCTACTTCCTCTAGTGCCTCTACTACCTGCGATAGAACCGGGCGGCCGCGGTGAAGTCCTGGCGGCTCGTCGCGTTCGGGAACATTTCCACCCGCACGCGATCCTCGGCCAGGAGGTCGACCATCAACACGCCGGCGTTGACCAGCGTGCCGCCCCCGCCCTGGCGCGTCAGGTGAAGCGTCGTGATGCCCTGACCGACCGCGATGCTGCCAAAGGAAGGATCGCCCGCCGCGATGCCGAACACGCCGGACTGCGCGAGCTGGCCGCCGACCGAGATGCGCGCCTGCGACGGATCGTAGGCATCGAACGCGAATGAGAGTTGTTTATCACCCTGCTCCGGCGCGCTGCTCGACGCGTCCGTCGCCATACCGTCGAGAAACCAGTTTCCGCTGAGGCGGCCGCGCACGTCGTAGTCGATGCGACCGTCAAGATCGGAGCCGAGTCGCAGGACGTGCGCATACAGGTGGGTGCGCAGCGGTTCGACGAAGTACTTGAGCGGCGCGTCCGCGTCCAGCGTTTCCTGCGGGTAGCGATTCGGCGCGACGAATCCGGCGTTCACGTGATTCTCGTTCACGACGCCCAGGTCGAGCCCGTAGCCGTTCGACAACGTTGTACCGAGTTTCTGTCCCGCCGTGACGACCGCGCGCTCCGCGATCGCGGGATCGAGCACGATGTGATCGATGTAGTAGCTGAACGTCGACGTCATCCGGACGGTGATCTTGCTGTCCGGATTGTAGGTCTCGATGCGTTCGACCGTGCCGCCGCCGGGCGCGTAAATCCGCCGCGGGGTAAGATCGCAGGTGGGCGGACACTCGGCGGAGGTCGGGACCGCCGCCAGATAGATGTGGTTCGCCGGAATCGTCTGCGCGGGCGGTGTGAGGCCGCCCAACGGCGCGATCTGAACGATCGTGTCGAGCGGCGACGCGGTGAATACACCGTCGCCCGGCGGAAGCCCCGAGGCCACCTCCGACGGAGAATCGCCGGCGCAGCCGAGCACCGCCGCACATCCGAGGAGGGATGCGGAGAGGATGAACCGCTGGATCATCGACCGATTCTCGCTGTACTGTTCAGCATACCCTCACACCCGGATCACATGCATCAGATGCGTCAACGAGCCCTGTTTGCCGCGGCGACCGTGCTTCTTGCTTCCGCGACCGTCGTGAAATCCGTGGCGGCGCAGAAACGCGTTCTCACCTACGAAGACTTCGCGGCCGTACGCGCGGTGAGCGATCCTCAAGCCTCGCCCGATGGCCGGATGGTGCTGTACAACGTGCGTACGACGGACGTGGCGGCGAACCGCCGCATCGCGCAGACGTTCCTCGTGCCGACGAGCGGCGGAACGCCGCAGGTCTTTCCCGCCGCGGCGGTCAACGCGACGGAAGCGCGGTGGTCGCCGGATGGTGGACGTGTCGCGTACATCGCCGGCGGACAGCTTTGGGTTGCCGACGCCAACGGCGGCAATCCTCGCCAGCTCACGCATCTCAACGGCGGCGCGACCGGACCGGTCTGGTCGCCGGTCGGCGATCGCATCGCGTTCACCTCATCGGTCTACCCCGACTGCACGAGCGACGCGTGCAACGCGTCGCGCGAGAAGGCCGCGGCGGACAACCAGGTGAAGGCTCACATCGCCGATCAATTGATGTATCGGCACTGGACCGCCTGGGATGAAGGACAGCGCTCGCATCTGTTCGTTGTGGCGCTGGATGGCGGCACGCCGCGCGATTTGACGCCGGGTGTGCGCTATGACGTGCCGCCCGGGCCCTTTGGCGGCAGCGAGGGATATGATTGGTCTCCCGACGGCCGGGAGATGGCCTACACGGCGAAGGACCAGGGACGAAACGACGCGATCAGCACCGACGTGAATCTCTACACCGTGGAATTGGATGGCGGCGCGCCGGTCGTGATCACGGCGGCGAACAAGGGCGCGGATCAGAACCCGGTGTACTCGCCGGATGGCAAGTACATCGCGTACGCGTCGCAGGCGCGGGCGGGGTTCGAGTCGGATCGCTGGCGGATGATGTTGTACGATCGCTCATCAAAGACCTCGCGCGAACTCTTTCCGACGTGGGATCGCAATGCCGATTCGTACTTTTTCAAGTCCGACGGCGTGTTGTGCATTCAGACGACAGACGCGGGTCGTGAGAAGTTGTACATGGCGCGACCCGGCGTGATCTCGGGACGATCGGGCCGCGCGCAAGCCGCGATCCCTGAAGCCGTGCCGACGGAGCACAACAACATGTCGTTCGCGGCGTCGCGCGATGGACGCACGCTCGTCTGGGTGCGCGACGCCACCGAGCGGCCGGCGGAAGTCTGGACCATGGACCTTGGCGACATGAAGCCCGCGGCGCGTCAGGTCACGCACGAGAACGATCGATTGATCTCGCAGCTCGCGCTCAATCCCGCGGAGGATTTCTGGTTCACGGGCGCGAATGGCGCGCGTGTGCAGGGATTCGTCGTCAAGCCGCCGAACTGGCAAGCGGGAAAGAAGTACCCGACGATTCTGCTCATCCACGGCGGACCGCAGGGCGCATGGCTCGATCAGTGGCACAGTCGCTGGAACTATCAGATGTTCGCGGCGACAGGCGCGGCGCTCGTGATCATCAATCCGCGCGGTTCGACCGGCTACGGACAGAAGTTCGTCGACGAAGTGTCGAAGGATTGGGGCGGGAAGGTCTACACCGATTTGATGAACGGGCTCGACGCCGCGCTCGCCGAAAACCCATGGATGGATCGCAACGCGCTCGGCGCGGCGGGTGGATCGTTCGGCGGGTACATGGTGGATTGGATCGCCGGCCACACGGACCGTTTCAAGGCGCTCGCGTCGCACGCCGGGCCGTTCAATCTCGAGAACATGTCGCTCGCGACCGAAGAGCTGTGGTTCCCTGATTGGGAGTACGGCGGCGGGATCTGGAATCCGAAGGCGATGGCGACGCAGTATCGCGTGTACTCGCCGCACCTGTACGTGAAGAACTTCAAGACCCCGACGCTCGTGACCGGCGGCGAGCTCGATTACCGGGTGCCGTATACCGAAGACCTGTCGATGTTCACGGCGCTGCAGCGCATGCACGTACCCAGCCGGTTGGTGATCTTCCCGGACGAAGGGCATTGGGTGCTCAAGCCACAGAATCAGCGGCTCTGGTGGAACGGAGAGCAGGCCTGGTTCGAGAAGTACCTCGAAGGAAAGCCCAAGGCGTAACGCTCATTAACGCTCAGGGGTCGTAGCCGCTCGCGCGCAGCAGGCGATCGACGTAGTTCGTGCGAATGATCTCACGAACGGCGGCGCGCTTGTCTCGCGCGCGGTCGTAGTACGCCTGCGCGATGCGATAGCCGATGAAGTATCCGAGATCGTTTGGAAGTCCGTCCGCGCGAGGACCGTACATCCACGGATAGTACGCCGTGTCGTGCCGATGCTGTTTGAACTCGCTCCACAGCGCGTGCTCGTGGGCCAGGCCGTATGCATGTGCCGCGGAGTTGATCTGCGCGCCCGAGATCAGCTCGCCGACGAAGTCGGCGCTTCCCTCGTTGAACGCGCGAGCGAGCAGGGTTTGGCCGTCGGGCGAGGCCGTCTGCTGGCAGTGCACCAGCTCGTGGGCGACGATCGCCGGCAATTGTTTCGGATCGGAATACATCTCCGCCCCAACGACGATGCCGTGCGGCAGCGCGACGCCGCCGACGATGAAGCGGCCAATCACGAAATACACGTCCGCGAAGCGCGCGCCGGCATACAGTGATTCGAGTTTTCTAAACGACGCGCGAATCGCGGGCTCGGCCTCGCCGGCTCGGAGTGTAGCGGCGCGCACGCGTTCGTAGCGCGCGTGGTCGGTCTGGATCTGCATCACCAAATCGCGCGCCGAGCCGATGCGCGTAGCCGCCGCATCGTGCAGCCCGACTGATCCCCGATCCAGATACGCCTGCAGATTCAACTCACTCGGCTCGTCGAATACGCGCCAGAACAGCGTGACGTCGCTCGTGACGACGTGCGACGAGTCGGGCGTGGCGTACGTGACGGCGCACCGGCTGCCTGGTGCCGGCGGCGTGGCCAGCGCCGTCACGCGGCTTCGGCACGCCGCGAGCCATATGACGACCGCCACGCGCGCGAAAACACGAACGAGCGGCAGCCCGATGGGTTGCCGCTCGTATCGTTGCGTTCTCTCCTTGCTCTCTTCGCTCTTCTCGCTTCGCTCGACCGGCCGCGCGTGGCTTTCGCAATCGCGTTGCCGGCTCCCTCCCTCGATTCTCATTATCGGAGGGTGAGCGGTTTTCTGAAGCATTACTGCCCCGAGCGAACCTCCAGGCGATAGCGGCCGTGCGTCGCGAAGCGCGTTCCGCTGGCCGCGGTCACGGAGACATAGTAGATCCCCGGTCCGAGGGTGGTCTGAATGCGCGAGCAGCGCTGTGCCGTCGGCGAGGTAAAGTTGTCGTTCGTGGCGACGACGGTGCCCGCCGACGATGAGAGCGAGAGGAACGTATCGAGCTCGATGCCGAGCCCGCACGCGCCGACCAGGCCGGACGTCTCGAACGTGTAGGTGCCGAGCGTCGGAATTTGCACGGCGTACATGTCGCGCACGTCGGGCGTGGTGATCGTGCCGACCACATAACTCCCGACGGTGAGCGTGTTCGCGTGCGCCATATCGTCATTGGGCTCCACTTCCATTGGTAACCCGAGCACGATCGCCGCCGACTGCGAGCTTCCGTTCACGTTGAACACCGTCGGCGCACCGAGGCCGCCGGCCATCGCGAAGCGGCGGCCGGGCGTGCCGATGACACCATCGCTGCTCTCGTCGTCGCCGACGCGCAGGTAGTATGTGCCGGTGGAGAGTTTCGTGAACACGAAGTTTCCGTTGGTTGCAACCGTGGTGGAGCGCGCGACCGTTCCCGTCGTGGCGTCGACCAACTGTGCGATCGTGCTGCGCGGCGGGCCGTTTTGTTGCGTGAGCGAGTTGTACGCGTTCACGATGCCCCAGCCATAGACGTCACTGCGCGACAGACCGGTACCGCGCGTGGCGTATTGCTCGATGCGTGAGCGTAGTTGCGTCGCGGTGAGTGAAGGATCCTGCGCGAGCAGCAGCGCGGCGATGCCGGACACGAACGGCGCGGACGCCGAGGTGCCGTAGCCGAACAAGTACGTCGAGCGGTTGCGCGTGAAGTCCCATCCTGGTCCGAGCACGCCGCCGCCGCCGTTGTCGTCGAGGCGGAAATCGCCGCCCGGCGCCGACACGGAGATGAACGTCCCCGCGTTCGAGTACGTCGCGAGCGCGCCGTCCATGCCGACCGCGGCGACGCCCATCACGTTCGGCAGCGCGGCGGGAAACGTCTGCAAATCGAGTCCATCGTTGCCCGCCGACGCGACGAGCAGCGAACCCGCGTTGCTCGCGGCGGCGACGGCGCTCGCCAACGTGTTGCTCGATGCGCCTCCGCCCAGACTCATGTTGATGATCTGCGCGCGTGACGGCGCTTGTACGAGCGCGTTGTTCGCGCCCGCGGCGGGCAGTCCCGCGGCGTACAGCACGCCCTGCGCGATGTCGAAGTTGGTTCCGTCGCCGGTGATACCAAGGACGCGAATGGGGCGAATCTTCACGTTCCAATTCACGCCCGCGACGCCGAGCGCTTGGTTGCCCACGTCGCCGATGATACCGGCGGTCCACAGGCCGTGGTCGCCAAGATCGTTGTGCTGCCAGCACCCGTCCGCGTCGTCGAACTCGAGATCGTCGGGATCGGTCGGATCGGCGTCGGGCCCGTCGCCGTCGCCATCGATTGTCGTGAACGTGGTCCCGTCGCAGATGGATTCCGTGTCGCCGAAGCCCACCTGATCGACGAAGTCGTAGCCGTCGCTGGTGAGATTGGCCGTGATGTTCGGATGGTCGAAACGAATGCCCATATCCACGACGGCCACGACCACATTCTTGCTGCCAGTGGTGATCGACCACGCGCGCGGCAAGTCGACCATGTTCGCGGTCCAGAGTTGATCGAGCAGGAACGGGTCATTCGGAAACTTGCCGACGATGTTGCGCGCGGGCTCGCTCGCCGGCGTCGTCGCACCATCGAAGGACATCGCGAACGCCGCCGATTGCGGACGCGGCGCAAGGCCGCCGCGAATCGACACGATCTCGTCGCGCTCGACCCACGCGACGTTGGGATCCGTGCGCAACGACGCCATCACGGCGTCGATCTGCGTGGTGTCCGTGACCTCGAAGCGTGTGGCGAGCATGGCGGGCGAGACGCGCGCGTTGCGCAACGGGTGCGACGCGGCCAGCGACGCGGCGCGACTCTGCAATTGCAACATCGCGTTGCGCGCGACGGACATGGAGCGATACGCGCCCGAACCCGCCGCGGCGACACCGAGCTTGTCGTTGCGGAAACCAACCACGATGCGATTCGACATCGGGCGGCGCGTGACGGTGCGCTGGCTGCCGATGCCGAGCGATCGCGCCGGAGAGCGCGAGAACGTCGCGCCGAAGATGTTCGTGTTCGCCGGTGTGACGACGCCGCTGATCGTCGCGCCATTGTTGGCGACGAACGACACCGACGCGCCCGAAATGTTGGCGCTCGTCACGGTCACGACCTGCGTGCCGGCGGTTGGCGCGAGCGTCCACGTAACCTTCGACTTGCCGTCGTTGTCGGTCACGGTCGACGTTGCGGACAACGAACCACCGCCGACGACAGTCCACGTCAGCGTCACACCGGACACTGAGCGGCCGGCGCCGTCGAGCACTTGAACGACGAGCGCCGAATCGAGCGCCGCCGAGGTGTTTCCGGATTGATTCGCGCCGGAGACGACGACGATGTGATTCGGTGTGTGCGGGACGGGCGACTGTTCCTTGCACGCAGCGGCAGCGGCCGCGGCAAGCAAAGCAATGACGGACGCGGAGCGGAGACGCATCGGGAGGGACCAGCGAAAGGGGAAAAGCGGGAGAAGGTTTGGGAGATGCTACTCGCCGTACGGAACCCAGATATTCTTGACGTGCGTGGCCGCGCGCAGGAACTCGCGTCCTTCACCCTGCGAGCGATCCAGCCAATCGCGCTCGTGCCACGTTGCCCACGTCCGCTTCATGTTCGCGGCTGACGCGAGCTCGACGGCGCGGACACCGTCGCGGCTGCCGAAATACCAAACCGATTCGACATCGTCGTGTTCCGCGAGGACCTTGGCGAGCGCGTCCTTTTCACCGGTGACGATGTTGACGACCCCGGCAGGTACGTCGGACGTCTCAAGTACGGAATAGAAATCCGTGGCCGCCAGTGGACGTTCGGCCGACGGCACGACGATGGTGGTATTGCCCATGGCGATCGTGGGAGCGACGAGCGAGATAAGCCCGAGCAACGGATGTTTATCATCGCAAATCAGCCCCATCACGCCGATCGCCTCGTTCATCGCGATCGCAACGCCACGGATGGGCACGCTGTGCACCGCCCCGTCGTACTTGTCCGCCCATGCGCCGTAGGTGAACAAGCGCTCGATCGACGCTTCGACTTCCTGCCGCGCGCGTCGCGCGCCGCATTCGGTCAACGCGTCGATGCGCCGCGCGAACTCGTCAGCGCGGACCGACAGATTCTCGGCGATGTAATACAGGATCTGCGCGCGGCTGTGCCCCGTCGAACGAGCCCAGCTCTTGGCAGCCGCGTGCGCGGCTTCGACGGCGTTGCGAATGTCTTTGCGATTGCCTTCCGGCGCCTCGCCGACCTGTACTCCGCTCGGCGACAAGATGCGGCGTGTGTACGCGCCGTCAGGGCGCGCTTGTTTGCCGCCGATGAAGAGCTTCGGTGTGCGGTCGATGGCGGGAATTTCTCCACGAGCCGGAGCCGTGGGGCGAGAACCGGGAGCCGGGATCTGCGAAGAAAGAGAAGCGCGCTGTTTTGCCGATTCCTTCTTTCCCGATCCCGCGTTCCGCCTCGTCAAATACTCCCACATCCCTTCGCGGCCGCCCTCGCGGCCAAAGCCACTCTCGCGATAGCCGCCGAAGCCTGCCGCGGCATCGAACAGATTGGTCGAGTTGATCCACACGACGCCCGCTTTGATCTTGGGCGCGATGTCGAGCGCGAGGTTGATGCTTTCGGTCCAGACGCTGGCCGCGAGCCCGTACGGCGTGTTGTTCGCGAGCGCCACGGATTCTTCGGGCGTCCGGAACGTCATGCTCACGAGCACCGGGCCGAAGATCTCGACCTGCGCGATGGTGGAGGACGGCTGCACGCCGGTGAACAGAGTCGGTGGGTAGAAGCAGCCTTCGGTCGGGCACGCCCACGACGGCTGCCACATGGTTGCTCCTTCATCGACACCTTGCTGCACGAGGTCCCTGATGCGCTCGAGCTGTACCGGCGCGACGATCGCGCCCATATCCACGGCTTTGTCGAGCGGAGAGCCGAGGCGCAGCTTTTCCATGCGAGCGCGTAGCTTCGCCACGAGCTTGTCCGCGACGCCTTCCTGGACGAGCAAGCGCGAGCCGGCGCAGCAGACCTGGCCCTGATTGAACCAGATCGCGTCGACGACGCCTTCGACGACGCTGTCGAGATCCGCGTCGTCGTAGACGATGAACGGACTCTTGCCGCCCAGCTCGAGACTCAGCTTCTTGCCGGAGCCGGCGGTGGCTTTGCGAATGATGCGTCCGACTTCCGTGGAGCCCGTGAACGCGATCTTGTCGACGTCGGGATGCTCGACGATCGCGGCGCCGGTCGGGCCGTGGCCGTTGACGATGTTGACCACGCCGGGCGGCAGGCCGATCTCGTCGACGATCTCGGCGAAGCAGAGCGCGGTCATCGGCGTGAATTCGGCCGGCTTTAGAATCAGAGTATTACCGGCTGCTAATGCCGGCGCGATCTTCCACGCGAGCATGAGCAGCGGGAAGTTCCAGGGGATGATCTGGCCGACGACGCCGATCGCTTCGTAGCCGGAGAATTCGGTGTCGAGGAGCTGCGCCCAGCCCGCGTGGTGATAGAAGTGCCGCGCGACCAGCGGAATGTCGATGTCGCGCGTTTCGCGGATCGACTTGCCGTTGTCCATGCTCTCGAGCACGGCGAGCAGGCGCGAATGTTTTTGCACGCCGCGCGCGAGCGCGTAGAGGTAGCGGGCCCGCGCGTGCGGCAACAGCGCTTTCCAGGCGGGCAGTGCGGCGCGAGCCGCGTCGACGGCGGCGTCGACGTCGTCCTTTGTACCGTCGGTGACCCGCGCGATGACCTTGCTCGTTGCCGGATTGATGACGTCGAACGTGTCGCCGGGCTCGGTCCACGCACCATTGATGTAGTGCCCGAAGACGCGCTCGTGTTTGCCGAGCCACGCGAGCGCGTCCTTGTCGCTCTCGGGGGCCGGGCCGTATTCCATTGTTCTAAAGATTTCGGCGACAGTGGGCATTTGCGTTGGGCATTGGGCGTTGAGCGTTGGGAAACCGGCGAAGTCACATGCCCATCGCCCAGCGCCCGCCGCCCGTCGCGTCAGGGCATTGGATGACGATGCGCCGCCGCATAGCGGCCGGTCACGAAGTGCTCGAGCTGGCGCTCGATGTCGGTCAGGAGCGAGCTGGCGCCATAGCGGAACAAGTCGGGCCGCATCCAACGATCGCCCAGCTCTTCCTTCATGAGATACAGAAACTCGAGCGCCTGCTTGGCGGTGCGAATACCGCCGGCGGGTTTGAATCCAACGGCGTAGCCCGTCTGGTCGAAGTAGTCCCGAATCATCCGGCACATCACGACGCCGAACGGAATCGTCGCGTTGACACCTTCCTTGCCGGTCGACGTCTTGATGAAGTCGGCGCCGGCTTGCATCGCGACCATGCTCGCGCGCGCGACGTTGCCGAGCGTCGCGAGCTCGCCCGTGGCGAGAATCGCTTTCATGTGCGCATCGCCGCAGGCTTCGCGGAAGCGCTTCACTTCGTCATACAGCGCCTCGTAGTTGCCGGTGAGCACGTGCGCGCGCGTGATGACGATGTCGATTTCCTTGGCGCCCGCGTCCACGCTTGCGCGGATCTCGTCGATGCGCTGTTCGATCGGACTCAGGCCCGCGGGAAATCCGGTCGATACCGCGGCGACGGGAATCCCGGACCCTTCGAGCGCTTCGACGGCCGTCGGCACCAGCTGATGGTACACGCACACCGCACCGACCTTGAGGTTCAGCTTGCGAACGCCGAGTGCGTCGGTGAGGTCGTCGCGGAGCGGGTGGCGAGCTTTGGCGCAGAGTCGTCGCACGTTGCCCGCGGTGTCGTCGCCGGAGAGCGTCGTGAGATCGATGAGCGTGACGGCGCGCAGCAGCCACGCGGCCTGCCACTCCTTTTTGACCGTGCGTCGCGTCCCGATCGTCGCCGCGCGTCGTTCGACGGCGCTGCGATTGACGCGAATCGCGCGGACGATGTCGAGGTCCAGCGCGGTACCCGGATTTCGCTCGACGTGGTCGGCGGGAAGCGGCCGCGGCGATGTGACGAGCGTGAGATTGGGTTTAGCGGTCATCGGAGCCACCAAAATGCCGCCGAAACGAGGCGGAGTATCGGGCTCGTGAGTGGAATTGCCCGTCACGCAAATGTACCGCATCGCACGGGAGGTGACGAGAGTGCGCGCGACCTCGGGTACGAATCATGTAAACCCAATCATGTATCGGCTTGGAGGATTGGATGCGGCGGTTGAGCAGCGTGGTTTTGGCGGTGTTGGTGTTGGGGGCGGCGTGCCGGGCGCGGCCGGTCTCGGTGGTCACTCCCGAGATGGACCGGGACGCGGCGGATCTGACACCGCTCTCATCGCGTGGCGACACCAGTTGGCGGACGTCGGCGGTGAGTGATCTGCAGACGCACTCGCATGGCGTTCAGGCAGTCGTAGCGCCGGCGCCTGTCGTAACGACGCGTACGACAGTGTCCGCGGTATCCACTGGAACCGCTGTGACCGCGATTTCGCCGGCGAGCATCAACGAAGACCCGTCGCCGGACGCGCTCGAAGCCGATGAAGGGCCGGCGGTGCTCCGCACGCAGATCATGTTGGACCGCGCGCATTTCTCGAGCGGAGTGCTCAACGGAAAAGCCGGACAGAACATGTCCAAGGCCGTGCTCTTCTATCAGCAGGAAAATGGTCTTCCCGCGACCGGCCGCCTCGACCAGGCGACGTACGCGAAGCTCGTGGACGAAGTCGGACGCATCGACGGCGCGGTGCAGTACACGCTGACCGAAGACGACATCATAGGCCCGTACCTATGGATTCCCGCAAGCGTGTACGATCAGGAAAAGCTGCCGTGCGAGTGCTACGCGTCGGCGCTCGAGATGCTCGATGAGCGTTTTCATACAGTCACCGACGTGCTTCGCAAGCTGAATCCCACGGTCAACTTCAATCATCTCGCGGCGGGCATGACGTTGTGGGTGCCAAACGTCGAGCCGTTCGATGCCGAGCATCTTCACCGCAGCGAGCCCGTCAAACCGATCGTGAAGATTCACGTCGCCAAGAGCGGCCGGTATCTGCACGCGCTCGCGGCGGACGGGTCGATCGTCTACCACTTTCCGACCACCGTTGGGTCGGAGTATGACCCGTCGCCGTCCGGACGATATCGCGTGGAAGGCGTGCAGTGGCATCCGGTCTTTCACTACGACCCGTCGCTCTACTCCGACGTGCCGGATTCGCGTCCGCGTGCGACGCTCGAGCCGGGACCCAACTCACCGGTGGGCATCGTCTGGATCGCGACGAGCAAGGAGCACGTCGGCATTCACGGCACCCCGCTGCCGCATACGATCGGGCTCGCGAGCTCGCACGGATGCGTGCGCCTCACGAACTGGGATGCGGCGCGACTCGCCGCCGCCATCAAGCCCGGCGTGGTCATCGAGTTCGTGGACTGAGCGCACGGCACGATCCGCGGGCGCGGCGGCCGACTACTTCTTCGATTCGATCGGCCGCCCGTTCGCATCCACGGCCACGACCGGCGCGATGTTCGCCGCGCGCAGCACGCGCTCGAGCGCCGCGCGCGGGCCCGAGATGCTGATGGTGAAATGATCGGTATCGAAGATCTTCGCGGCCGCGGCATTCGCCTCGGCCGGCGTTACGGCGGCGATGCCCGCCATGTATCGGTCGTAATAGTCGAGCGGCATCTCGCCGCGTACCATGTCCGCGACGCGATCCGCGATTTGATCGGGACCGTCCATGCGTTGCGTGAGAAACGCCACGATGTATTTGCGCGCGGCGTCCACGTCCTGCGCGCTGGCGGTGCCTGAACGCAACTCGCGAAGAAAGCCCAGCCACGCGACGAGCGCCGTGTCGGACTTCGCGACATTGAGCCGCGTCGAGCCAACGAACACCGACGGACGCGGCGGCACCGACCAGATGATGCCGGAGCTGCCGGAATACATGAGCGATCGCTGTTCGCGCAACACCAGCTGCATCCGCAAGTGCGCGACGATCGAGGCCACCTCGGCCGCATAGAAATCGGGCGTCGAGCGTCGCGGCGCGATGGCGTTGCCGACGAAGACGTACGCGTCGCTGAAGGCCGGTACGTCGCTGATGTAAATGGTCGTCGGGTGCGGCGCGACGGATGCCGCGGCACGTCGCGCGGGCAGCGTCGCGGGTGACGACCACGAACCAAAGATGCTCTTCACGAGCGAGAGCGCGGCGGCGTCAGTCAGGTCGCCGACGAGCACGATCGCTGTCGTTCGCGGGCCGATGTACTGCTGGTAGTGACGAAGGACGTCATCGCGCGTGAGGCGGCCGACGACAGTGTCGTTTGCGGCGAGCGATCGCACGAAGTCATCGTCCGGCGAATAGATCAACGAGTAAAACAGGCGACGCGCCGGCGTGCTGGGATTGAGCATGTTCCCGCGCGCCTGCGCCGCCTGGCCTGCGCGACGGCGTTCGACCGCGCCGGAATCGAGCAGCGAGTGCATGAGCATGTCGCCGACCAAACTCAGTGCGGCGCGCGCCTCGTCGCTTGTGACCGTAAAGCGCGTCGGTGTCACCGTCGTTCCGAGATCGGCCGAAGCTTCAGCGAGCTCTGTCGCACCTTTCGTCGTCGTGCCTTCGCGCAGCACACCGATCGTCAGCGAATCGAGACCTTCCTTGCCGACCGGGTCGAGCGATGCATCAGGCAGAATGATGCGCGCGGCCACGAGCGGGATGGTGTGGTCCTCGACGACATACAACTGCAGCCCGTTCGGCAGCTTGTGGTGATGCACCGCGGGGAAGTGAAACGCCGCCGCCGGCGGAATGTCGGGGCGCTTCGAGCGGTCGATGTCCTGCCCCTCGAGCGTGGCGGCGGCGCCGAACGCGGCTATCGAAACCACCAATATGAGTTTTCTCATGGCGTCGTCTTCCGCTGCACGGAGCTCGGCGGCGTCACGTTTTCATACGGCAGATTCGGCTTGCTCACGAGATCGAGCTTGCCCGCGGGTACCATGCTCATCACGACGCGGCCGGGCGTGAGATAGCGCTTTGCGGCCGCTTGCAAGTCCGAGGGGCGCAACGCGCGCGCCGCGTTCGTCTGCTTCGCGTAGGCCACCGGATCGCCCGCGAAGATCTCGCCATGCGCAAGTGTGTCGGCGCGGGCGTAGCGGCTTTGCAGGCTCTCTGTTGCCAGCATCCCGTCGTACGCGTTGAAGCGTTCGACGTCGCGCTGCGTGAAGGGCGCTGTGGAGAGTCCCGCGATGACGCTGTCCACGACGGTCTCGAGCGCGGTCAACGACACGCCGGGACGCGGGAACGCAAGAATCTGAAACACGCCGCCTTTCTCCATATCGATATTTTCGGCGATGACGTTCGTCGCGAGCTTGCGGTCGTCGACGACCAGCTTGCTCAAACGTCCGAAGCGCGGCGCCGTCAACAAATACGCGACGGCACGCAGCGCGGCGCGCGACGAATCCGTGAACGCGGCGCCGGGCCACGACATCGCCAGACGAGTCACGTTCACGCGGCTGTCCTCGAGCACGACCCGAGATTCCTTCGCGAGCGTGACGCGCGGTACCACGACGCGCGCCGGAACCGCCGTTCGCGGAATGCCACCGAAGTATTTCGTGATCCACGCCTTCGCCTGCGCCGGATTGAAGTCGCCGCTGATGCTGATCACGGCGTTGTTCGGCGCGTAGTATGGACGACACTGCTCCCGGAGATCCGACACCGTCGCGGCGTAGAGATCCGCCATCGGCGGAATCGGCGAGAAGTGATACGGATGTCCCGGCGGATAGATCGCGGCGATGTTCAGCTCGCGAAACACGCCATACGGAACGGCCTCGAAGTTCGCCTGCCGCTCGCGCGCGACGACGCCGAGCACCGAGGCCATCTGCGCCGAATCGACGAGACCAAATGGGCTCACCAGCCGGTCGCTTTCCGCCCACAACACCGTCTCGAGCACATTCGAGGGAAGGGTGACGTAAAAGTGGGTGATGTCTTCCGTCGTATTCGCGAAGTGCGTCGACGCGGCGCCGAGCGAGACGTAGAACAGCGCGAGGTTCTGCGTGAGATGCGGCGGCCGGAAGCTGTACAGGTGCTCGCACAAGTGCGCCATGCCCGTACGACCGGGTTTGTCGTCCTTGGAACCGATGTGATACCAGATGTCGACAACGGCCGAAGGCGCGGTGTGATCCTCGTTGAGCAACGCGACGAGTCCGTTCGGCAGAACGAAGCGCGTGTAGCTCAATGGCCGAAGCGGAGCGCGTTGCGCCACGGCCGGCAAAGCGGCAACGAACGGCCAGGCAATCACGGCCGCGAGACGAGCCATCATGCCGGGTAGTCGACGGGACATGCGGAGAGGCGGGAAAGGGGAGTTACTCATGATGAGTATCGGCGCCGGTTTCGAGAAGGTTAAGCTCGTGCCCGCCCCGCTCGCTTGGCGCGCTCCCTGCGATATCATGCAGCGATGCAGGGAACTTACGATCCGCTCATCGTCGCTCTCTCCGTACTGACGGCGATGCTCGCCGTGTACGTCGCGCTCGATCTGACAGGGCGCGTCGCGGCCGCGAACGGGCTGCCGCGCGCGGCGTGGGTGTTGGCCGGCGCGCTCGCGACCGGCGTCGGAATGTGGACGATGCATTTCACCGGCATGCTCGCGTTGCGCCTGCCGGTGCCTGCTCGCTACGCACTCGGCGGCATCGCGACGGCGTTGCTCATCGCGGTGGCTGCGTCGGTCATGTCGCTTCTCGTCGCGGCGTCGCAACGCGCGGCCAGTTTCTGGGTCGTCGGCGCGGGAATTCTTCTCGGCCTGGGTATGGGCGCCATGCACGTGGTCGCCATGGGTTCCATGCACATGGCGGCGTCACCAGTATTCGACAATCGGCTGATCGCGTTGTCGATGGTGATCGCGATCGCCGCGGGCATCGCGCTGGTCGCGCTGGCGTCGCGCCTGCGCGACGACGAGACGTGGCACGGCTGGCGGCAACGCATGGGCGCGGCGGCCATCATCGGCGCGATGATCGCCACGATGCACTACACCGCGATGTTCGGCACGAGCTTCGCTCCCTCGGCACTGCCGGTTGATGTGTCGTCGTCGCAGCTCGTCGCCACGCACGGGTTGGCCTTCACCGCGATGGCGAGTTGCGCGCTCATGCTGTTGCTCGCGCTCGGCGGAGCGGCGGTGGATCGTACACTGCGGCATCGTCTGGCGGCAACCTCCGAGCACGCACGACTGCGCTCGGAAGCCGAGGCGGCCCGTGACGCGGCGCAAGCGGCGAATCGCGCGAAGAGCGATTTCCTCGCGGCAATGAGCCATGAACTCCGCACACCGCTCAACGCCATCTCCGGGTACACGGAGCTGCTGCAGCTGGGCGTGCACGGGCCGCTCAACGCGAAACAACAGGAAGATCTCGCGCGCATTCAGCGGTCGCAAAAGCATTTGCTCAGTCTCATCAACGACGTGCTGAACTTCGCGAAGATCGAAGCGGGGAAAGTGCAGCTGCATCCACGCGCGATCGACGTGCGCTCGCTGCTGACGTCGGTCGAGACGATGATCGCACCGCAGATCACGGCGCGCGGACTCAGCTTTTTCTGCCGCGCGGATGCCGCCGCGCTCGAGCTGTACTGTGATCCCGACAAGACCGAACAGATCCTGCTGAACTTGTTGTCGAACGCCGTGAAGTTCACGCCGAGTGGCGGGGGCATCGAGCTGGCGAGCGCGGTGGACGGTGGGGTGGCGAGACTCACGGTGCGCGACACCGGCGTCGGCATTCCATCCGACAAGCTAGACGTCATCTTCGAACCGTTCGTGCAGGTCGAGCGCAATCTCACGCGAACGATCGAAGGCGCGGGCCTGGGACTCGCGATCAGCCGCGATCTGGCGCGCGCGATGGGCGGCGATCTCACTGCGTCGAGTCGTCCCGGCGCGGGCTCGACGTTCGTGCTGACACTACCGATGCATGCGCCGGCGTCTCAGCAGTCGGACACCGGCGTCTCAAATGGGCGACAGGCGAACGGTAAAGGAAACAGCGAGCGACGTAGTGCTGCCGGCGCCTATCAAGCTGGCTGAGAACGACATAGCACGCGTGAGCGGAGCGTTCTGAGCGGAGGTACGCGCTCTGCCGTGAAACCCGGCTACGTAATGAAGAGTGAAGCCTTTCCACCCGGGGTTCACATGTCGTCCGCTCGCCTTGCTTTCGTCGCCGCGCTCCTGGCCGCCGCGACCTCGCCCGTCATTGCGCAGGATTCCACCTCGTGCGTCTGCTCGCGGCGCAACCACGAACCGAATGAGTTCGAGCGCCGCAGTTCAGGAACGATCGCGATCATTCAAAGCCGGCCGCAGGGCCAATTCGGCGACAATGTCGGCCTCGGATACGGCGCCACTGGCGCGTACCTGTTTTCGCTCGACCGCCGTGGCATCGTTGCGCTGCGGGCCGACCTCGGGTTCTTGCAATACGGGCATGAATCGAAGCGCGTTCCGTTGAGTCCAACGATCGGCGGCCGCGTGCAGGTCGACGTCTCGACGAGCAACTATGTGGTGCCGACTGCGATCGGCCTGCAACTCACCGCGCCGACGGGGTGGGTGCGACCATACGCCAACGCAGGGTTCGGCGGTCAATTCTTTTTCACGCAGAGCCACGTCGACGGCACCGACGATCATTTCGACTTCGCGAATACGACGAACCAGTCGGACGCGACAACCGCGTGGGTCCTTGGCGGCGGCGTGCTCGTTCCGCTGTATCAGCGGACCACGAAGGTTCTGCTGGACTTCGGCGCGCAGTACTTCGATGGCGGCCGGGCGCAGTATCTCCACCCTGGCAGCATTCAGGATCTCCCGAACAGCCAGATCGCCATCACGCCGTTCGAGAGCAGAACGCCGATGCTGCTGGTCCGCGTCGGAGTGAAGATCGGCATCTAGTCGCGGGGAGTGGTGTAGAACCGCCTGTCATTTCGAGCCGAAGGCGAGGAATCTCTCATACCGGTCGAGCGGGGGCCCCTCTACCGATCAGCGAGATCTCTCGCTACGCTCGGAATGACAGCTGTGGCACCGCGGCCGCCGGAGCGGACGCAACCGTGCCGATTCTCCAATCCCCTTCCCTTCCTACAGATGCGACTAACTCTGCGGTTCGCACTCGCGAGCCTGCTCGCCGGCGCTGCCGGTGTGGCTTCGGCGCAGCGTCCGGCGAATCACGCCGTCGATCGCGCGAATCTCGATACGACGTGCGCGGCGTGCACGGACTTCTACACGTTCGCCAACGGTGGTTGGCTCAAGCGGAATACCATTCCCGCGAAGTACAGCGAGTGGGGCGCGTTCGAGGAGCTTCAGGACAAGAATGAAGCGATCGTGCGCGAGGTCGAGGAGCGCGCGGCGGCCGACGTGAAAGCCGGCCGCGTGCAGCCGGGCACGAATCGCTACAAGATCGGTGCGTTCTTCGGCGCGTGCATGGACACCGCGGCGATCGAGGCGCTTGGCACCAAGCCGATCGACGCGGCGATGGCGCGCATCGCCGCCATTCAATCGTCGGCGGACCTGCCCGCGGCGCTCGCGGAGCTCGAGCACACCAACGGCCTGGCGCCGTTCGGCGTCGGGGCCGGACAGGATTTAAAGAACTCTAATCGCGTGATCGCGAATGCCGGCCAGGGCGGCTTGAGCCTGCCCGAAAAAAACTACTATACGTCCTCCGACACGAGCATGCAGCGCATTCGCGACCGGTTCGTGGCGCACGTGGCGAAAATGTTCGAGCTTGCCGGCGAGTCGCCGAACGACGCGGCCGCGCACGCGCACACAGTGCTGGCGGTCGAGACCAAGTTCGCCGAGGCGTCGATGGATCGGGTGGCGATGCGGAACCCGAACGCGATCTACCACCTGATGACGGTCGCGCAATTCGACACGATCACGCCGTCCATCCATTGGGAATCGTTCATGGCGGCGCAGGGCGCGCCGGCCGGGATCGCGGAGATCAACGTCGCGCAGCCTGACTTCTTCCGCGCGATGAACGGCTTCCTGTCGTCCATCCCGATCGACGATTGGAAAACGCTGTTGCGCTGGCGTCTGCTCAACACATCCGCGTCGTACCTGCCCAAGCGCTTTGCCGACGAGAATTTCAACTTCAGCAAAGTGTTCACTGGCCAGAAAGAGCCGTTGCCGCGCTGGCAGACGTGCGAGCGCAATACCAACGCCGCGCTCGGTGAAGCCGTGGGCCAGGAATACGTCTCGCGGACGTTCAGCCCCGCGGCGAAGGCACGCGCGAAGACGATCGTCGACAACATGGTCTCGGTGCTGCACGATCGCATTCAGCAGCTCGACTGGATGAGCGACTCGACGAAGCGGCAGGCGACGGAGAAGCTCGATGCGTTCACGCGCAAGATCGGCTATCCCGACAAGTGGCGTGACTACTCGAAGCTCGAGGCGCGGCCGCGCGAGTACGCGGACAACATGAAGCGGCTGAGCGACTGGGCCGGCGCTCGCAACTGGGCCAAGGTCGGCAAGCCGATCGACCGCAGCGAGTGGAGCATGACGCCGTCGGCGGTGAACGCGTACTACAATCCACTGTGGAACGAGATCGTGTTTCCCGCGGGAATTCTGCAGCCGCCGTTCTATGATCCCGACGCCGACGACGCCGTGAACTACGGCGCGATGGGCGCGGTGATCGGCCACGAGATGTCACACGGCTTCGACGATCAAGGCCGCCGGTTCGACGCGCAAGGCAATCTGCGCGACTGGTGGACGAAGGAGGACGCCGACAAGTACAACGCCCAGGCGCAGCGCGTGATCGATCAGTTCAATGCGTACACCGTCGTTGACGCGACGACGCACGTGAACGGCAAGCTCACGCTCGGCGAGAACATCGGCGATCTGGGCGGATTGAAGATCGCGTATCTCGCCATGGAACGCGCGTTGGCGAAAAACGGCCGGCCGGGAAAGATCGACGGCTTCACACCGGAGCAGCGTTTCTTCCTTGGTTGGGCTCAGGCGTGGCGCACGCTGCAGCGCGATGAGTCGGCCAAGGCACAGGTGAACACCGATCCGCACGCGCCGGCCAAGTGGCGGGTGAACGGCCCGTTGTCGAACATGCCGGAGTTTGCGCGCGCGTTCGGATGCAAAGACGGCGATCCGATGGTGCGTCCGGCGAATCTGCGCGCGCAGATTTGGTAATTGTTCGTCGCGGTGTTCGACGCGCGGGCGGTTCACTACCGCGGCACGTCGAACACCGCGTTCTATTTCTTTCTCGGCAGCGCCGCGTTGACCGTGGTGTCGACCGCGGCCAGGACTTGCGTGAGAATCTTCGGATTGCGGTCGAGCGTCGCGACGACTCGATCGACGATGCGCGCCACGTTGTCGAGATCCGCGTAGAGATACACCTCGGCGTACACGCCGACGATGCCGAGTTGCACCTTCTTGATGCCGACGTCGACGCCGGCGCTGAGTTGCACGAGATTCATCGCGTTCGCATCGAGCGACACGTGCGCTTTGACGTCCGACACCGTCAAGCCGATCGAGTCGACCGACAGCTCCGGCACCTCGAGAATCACATCGCGATTGGGCGTGAGCCCCTGCGTGCTTGCTTGCACGCGACCTTGCGCCGGCGTGGTGCGTCGGGTGGCCGCGGAGTCGGGCCGCGTCTGCGCGAGCGCGGGAACGGCAGCGGCGCAGAGCACGACGAGCGCGGTGAGGTGTGACAGTCGCATGCGAGTGATCATCTCCGTGGTGGTCGGCCGGTGTCCGCCGGCGGTCGGGTGGGTGACGCCGTGCCGTGCAGCTCGAGCGACGCGCAATCGAGCTGCGATGATTTGGCGTTCGCCGTGTCGCGCGGGGCGCGGCCGGTCAGTGTGCGAGTGATGCAGTCCGCGTTGAGCCGCCCGAAGATCTGAACGGCGACGTATACATCGCGGTACGTGGTGCCCGCGACGACGGGCGACGGCAGGTTGCGCCGCTCGAGCACGTGAATCGAATCGAGCCCACCGCACAAACGCACTCGCAGGTCGGGCTGCGACGCGAACGTCACTTCGCGCGCGGTTGCGGCGGCGAAGATGACGACGTCGACCGGTCCGGCCTTGTTCGAGTCGCGCGCCGTTGACGACGGAGGGGAAGTCGTTGGATTCCGCGCGATAGACGGCGCGGTCCGTCCGGCAGACGAGTCGAACCGCGCGGTACACAAAGTTGAATCGCGCGCCGCTGGTTGCTGGGCGGCGAGACGCGAGGCATCACACGCGAGCGATGCGAGCGATGAGAGGATCGCGAGCGCGACGAAGAATGGCCGAGTTCGATGAACGATGCGGTGTTGCACGGACGGTTGTGCGGTCAACTTCCGTGCCCTGTCCGCGGTGCGCGCACGACTCCTGCAACGGGAGCCGCGTCATGCGTATCTCACGTGTCTCCACCCGATGCCTGAGAGCGTGCACCGTCGCGATTGCGACCGGCGCCCTCTCGTCGACCGCGCTCTACTCGCAAACGCCCGCGACGAATTCACAGAATACTCAACGGTTGCAAGGCACGCGAAACATGCACGTGGCGTGTGTCGGGCCGGACAGCGGGCGAACGTTCCAACGCGCCGTCGGACTCGACTCGGCGAGCGGGGCCGCCAACCGGATCACGGGCGGCACCGCGCGCTCGCACGAGTATCCCGAGTTCGACGTGGTGCTCGACATCCCGAATCTCTGCGTCGAGCGCATCTTTCTGAAGGTGGATAGCGTCACGGCGCACATCGCGCTGAATGCGCAGGTGTCGAACCTCCTGCACATATCGGCCGGCGCCGACGTGTTGATCGGCAACGTCGACCTCACGATTCAGGATGTACGCGCCCGCGCGCTCCTCCTCGTGGACCTCGACGACGTGGTGCACGTGGTGGATCAAACGTTGACGTTCGTGGACAATCACCCCGAGGTGGTCACCGCGCTCACTGGTACGCTCGCGAATGCGGGCGGCGCGGTTGGTGGCGTGGTCGGCAACGTCGTCGGTGCGGTACAAGGCTTGTTGCTCAGCACCACGAAGCTCGCCAATGGCAACGTCCTTCAGCATGTCGTCGATCAGGCGACGGGCTCACTCGTCGACAAGACGTTGTCGGCAGCCGGCAAAGTGATCGCGCAGAAGACCGTCGGCAGTATCCTCAACCTCCCGGTGCTCAAGGAAACGACCAATGCGGCGGGCCAGGTCGTTCGGCAGGTGAAGGATCAGGCGGGGAATCTCATCGAGTACACACTCGACAAGGCGACGAATAAGCTGTCGGCGGTTCGGGCGTTGAAGTAGGCGTATGGGCGTATGGGCGAAAGCAAAAAACGGAGCCGCCAGCTGGCGGCTCCGTTCATTTGTGGAGTGAAGAATTCTACGCTTCCCAGCTCAAACCCTGCTTGCCGAAGTGACCATAGTTCGTCGTCTGGCGATAGATCGGCTTCCGCAGCTCGAGCCGCTCGATCATCGCCGCCGGGCGATAGTCGAACGTCCGAATGAATTCCTCGGCCGCGCTCGCATCGCCTGTCCCGAACGTATCCACGCGCACCGACACCGGCTCGGCACGACCGATCGCGTACGCCACCTGCACTTCGGCGCGCTTCGCATAGCCGTTCTTCACGACCTGCCGCGCGACGAAGCGGCCAAAGTACGCGCCGCTCCGATCCACCTTCGACGGATCCTTACCGCTGAACGCGCCGCCGCCGTGCCGGCCCATGCCGCCGTAACTGTCGACGATGATCTTGCGACCCGTCACGCCACAGTCAGCCGAGGGGCCGCCTTCGATGAACTGGCCTGTGGGATTCACGAGAATCTCGACGTGCGGGCCGAACCACGACCCAAGCACCTCGGGCGCGAGGCAGCTCGCGACGTAATCGCGAATCTCCGACTGCGACGCCTCGGCGGTGTGCTGCGTCGACACCAGCACGGTCTCGACCCGCACCGGCTGATTGTTCTCGTAGCGGACGCTGACCTGCGTCTTTGAGTCGGGGCGAAGCCAGGTGCGCTCGCCCTTCTTGCGGCCGGTTGAGATGCGCTGCGCGAGGCGATGCGCCAGCTGTACGGGCAGCGGCATGAGCTCGGGCGTCTCGTCGCTGGCGTAGCCGAACATGATGCCCTGGTCGCCGGCGCCGCCGGTGTCCACGCCCATCGCGATGTCGCCCGACTGCTTGCTGATGAACTGAATCACCTTCACGCCGTCGGCGTTGAACGCCTCACTCGGATCGGTGTAGCCGATCTCGCGGATCGCGTTGCGCGCGATCTTTTCGTAGTCCACGTCGGTGCGCGACGTGATCTCCCCGGCGAGCACGACCTGGCCACTCTTGCAGAGCACCTCGCACGCGACGCGGCTGTTGGCATCACCGGCGAGGTGGGCGTCGAGAATCGAGTCGGCGATGAAGTCGCAGACCTTGTCGGGGTGTCCTTCGCTGACCGATTCCGAGCTGAACGTATACGAGCTCATACCGAGGGTCTCTCCGCGCTGAGTCCAGCGCTCTGAAAATGAAAACGGCCCCGACTTCGTTCGTCGCGGGCCGTTGCATCAGCCACGACTTAGACGGGTGTCCGCGAGGCCTGCGGCCTCGGTACGCGGCCCGTCAAATCGGGAGAAATCGCCGCGTGCGGTGGAAGGTATCGCGGGGGCGCGGGGCGTCAAGGGGTTGGCGCTGGGCGTTGGGCGATGGGCGTTGGCCGTGAGTGCAAAGGCAGACGCATCCAGTGCCTTATGATCAAATTACAATTATGGAATTGTAATTAAACCGACCTGGCCCCCGAAATCATCTTCGGCACGCGGCAGGTTCGCGGGGACGATCCAGTCGCCGCCGTTCACGCGGATTACCACGCGATGGGGGCCCGGCGCCACCGCGCGATCCAGATGCCACCCCGCCGCATCGCGATCGAGCACCACCGGATCCCACTCCGTGAAGTCCGCCATCAGCTCCACGCGCTCCGCACGCACGCCGGCCACCTGAATGCGCCGCGACTCGCCGCTCACCAACACCGACATCCGCGGACCGTCACGCGCCGACGCCCTCGCGATCGCCACGTGCGGCCGCGACGCAAACCGGAACGCCACGGTCGTCACCGTGGTGCGCGGAATGCCGCGCAGTACGTCGGCCAGCGTATTCGCCCCACTCACGACGAGCGCCAGTCCAGGCCTCAACCACAGCTCGGCGTCGACCGAATGCCACACGCCGCCCCGCAACGCGACGGTCTCGTTGCGTGCACCAACCGCGACGCCAACCGCGAACGGCCCCTGCTCGTGACGCCACGAACCAGCGGCGTCGAAATACTGTTGCGCACTTCCTTGCCCGTTGAGATGCGCGAGCGGGTCATATCGCGCACCGCTCGACGTTACCGACGCCTCGGCGCCGAACTGCTCGTAACCGATCGCGACCCACGCATCCGATTGCGCACGCAGCAGAGTGCTCGATGCGCTCTGGTGCGACATCGCGCCGCCCGCGCCCGAGAACGAGACGCCGTATCGGCCCGTGGCATACCGAACACCGGCGGAAAGATCACCGCTCGCCGACGCGCCCGATCCGTTCACCGCGAACGCGCCGCCGCTGGCCGACACGAACGGCCGCATCGATCCCGTCGATCGCAAGTCGGCCGACCCCGCGATCATGAACTGCGCACTCGCCGACGCTTGCAACCCGAGTACAGCGAGTGCGCTCGATCGCACCCAGCCGCGCGGCAGGGTCGCGTCGAACGTTCCGCCGAGCGTCAGTGCCGAGCCAGGCTCCATGTTCGTTTGACTGACATGCGAGACGCCGAGATCGATCGTTCGCGTCTGCGCGCCGGTGAGCGCAGGCGCGAACGAGCACGCAACCGCGAGCAGAAGGAGGACGAGCCGGCCAGGGCGCATCCTCCAACATAATTGTGTACAAGCGCTATGGCTTCTTCTTCGGCGGCGGTTTTGGCGCCGGCTGCCCCGTCCCCGGCGGTCCCGGCGTCGTGGTCGCCGCCGGCACGGTCACCTTGTCTCCGCTGCCGATGCCGAACGAGCCGGGCGGTCCGATCTGCGGCACCAGGCCGCGCCACCGGATGTCCACCGATTTGTCCGGCGCTCCTCCGAGCGCGACGTCCTGGTTCACATCGCGAATGAACTGCGATAATTGAACATCTGGAATGCCGCGGCGCATCAGGTCGATGACGATGCTCGTCGCGCGCTCGGGCGACACGTGATTCGCGACGAGTTGCGTCAAGACGCCGAGCGGCACCGCAACTGGACGGTCGGGGCTCGCGAGCCGAACGGTGCGCAGTACGGCCATCGAAATGCCGAAGCTCAGCGCATCTTCGCCGGCGAGAATGTCCGCCTCCGTGGGTGCCGGCGCGAGCGCATCGCGCGCCTGGACCAAACGCACCGCGACGGCCTGCGCCGCCGTGACGATGCGCGCCGAGGGCACTTTCGTGTTCACGCCGCGATGCACCTTCGCCAGAATTCGCTCGGCGGGGAGTCCCTGCGCACGCGCATCCTGCACGATGCGCTCGAGCTGCACGGTCGCCTGGGCGTCGATGCCGGCGGGAATATCCTGACCCGCCGCCGGGCGAAGCGCCGCGGCGACGAGCACGCACGCGAGCCACATCGTTTTCATGGCCGTCCGACGATGACGACGGATTCCTCGGTGCCGAGATCGGGATCGCGAACTTTCGGGAAGCGCGGATCGAGCACGAAGATCGAGTCGTCAACCATGAATCCGAAGGTATGCCGCCCCGGAAGAATGGGTACGGTCACCGACCACATGTCGCCGTCGGACGAACGCGTCATTGGCGACGCCGTCGGCGCCCATTCGTTGAAGTCGCCCACCACCGACACGCGATGCGCCGAACGATCGTTGAAGACGAACTGTTGCAGCACGGGCATCGCCTCACGCTCGGCCGGCGAGGTGTTGGCGTACACGACTCCCTTCTGCAGCGACGCCGGCGGCGCCTGCGCGACGTCACGCGACGCGGGACGCACGGATTCATTCAACACGAAACCCACGACGACCGCGCCCGCGGCGATCGCACCCGTCACCCACCAGCGTGCACCACGGCCACGCGGCGGCGCGATGACAATATCGTCATCGCTCGGCGCGACGCGCGCGGCGGCCGCGGCCGAGACGACGCGCTCGACCGCCGACCGCTCGACGGACGGCAAGCGGCGCAGCTCGTCGATCGCCCGGAGAACGAGCGGATCCTGATCGTCGCTCATTCGCGCTCCGCCCACGAGGCAAGTCGCGAACGCAGCGCATCGCTCGCGCGCTTCACGCGCATCTTCAACGCGGACTGCCGCACGCCGGTCATGCGCGCGATCTCCTCGTATGAGAATCCTTCGATGTAGTGCAGCAGAAAAATCTCTCGATTGTATTCGGGAAGCTCGGCAAGCGCGCGGCGCACCGTATCGCTCCACGCCGATTCCGCGGCGCGCGCCGTGTCGTCGTCCGCCGCCAGATGGAGCACCGCATTCTCGTCGGCGATGGTACGCCGCGTCTCGCGATGCTGCACGGTGTTCGCCGTGCGGCAGCAGTTGCCAAGAATTTGAAACAGCCACGACTCGAACCGTTGGCGTTCCTCATAGCGCGGCAGCGCGCGATACAGCCGCACGAACGTGTCCTGCACCATATCCTCGGCTTCGTCGGGATTTCGAAGCATGGCGCGCGCGAAACGAAGACAGCGCGCATAGTACGCGTCCACGATCTCCGTGAACGCGTCGATGTCGCCGAGCTTGGCGCGGACGATGGTTCGGGAATCAAGGCCGGCGGCCTGGGCGGGCTTGGGCAGAAAACGCGGGGTCAGAAGGGCCTCGGGCGGGCTAACGTCGGCCTAACCGGACGCGAAATGCGGCGGTCACTTCGCGAAATGTACGTGAGGGTCTGGAAAGTGCATTTAGTACTCAACGACCGGATCGCAAACAGTTGCACCGTCACGGGATAGAAGGATGCGCTCCAGACCGCTCGTCGTGCTCGCCGAAGACAATGAGGATACTCGCCGCGTTTACGGCTTGATCCTGCAGCACTTCGGCTACGAGGTGAAAGAGGCGACGAACGGCGTCGAGGCCGTCCGCGTGACGCGGGAGTGTCAGCCCAGCCTGGTACTCATGGACATTGGGCTGCCGGGACTCGACGGTTGGCAAGCGAGCCGCATGCTCAAGTCCGATCCCGCGACGCACCGCATTCCGCTCGTGGCATTCTCGGCGCGGATCGATTCGACCGCTGATCTGGGCGGCGACGCGAGCTTCGACGGCTATATGCTGAAGCCGATCAGCCCCAGAGAGCTCGTGCGCCGCATCGATGCATACCTGCGGCTGCTGGGCGTTCAGACGCCTCGTCATTCCGTCGAGCCCGACGCAAGCGAGCTCGGCGAGAGCGAGGGCCAGACCGAAGCGCTGGTCTGACCGTCGCGTTTCACGCCGTCAAACGGCGTCGGACAGGCTCGTGAAATTGAAGTCGCGAATCTTGAGTGACGGCATCACGACGTCGCCGCCGGATTCCGTTCCCGCGACGCGTTCGGCGCGGCCGAGCCCCTCGAGATTGTTCAGCATGAGCAGCGGCGATTCGTTGAAGCGGAAGTTCTTGATCGACTTGGAAACTTTGCCGTTTTCGATCAGGAACGTGCCGTCGCGCGTGAGTCCGGTGTAGAGCACGGTGCGTGGATCGACCTGACGTAGGTAGAACAAGCGCGTGACGAGTACGCCGCGCGGCGTCGACGCGATCAGCTCCTCGGTCGTTTGCGTTCCGCCCGCGAGCTTCACGGCGTTCGTGCCGGCATCCGGCTCCTGATTCTTCTTCTTTGCCCAGAAGCGCCCGTAGGTGAGGCGCTTCAGCACGCCGTTCTCGATCCACACGACGCGGTGAGACGGCAGGCCCTGTCCGTCGAACGTGTTGCTGAGCAACTGTGGATCGGCGGGATCGGCGAAGAGTGTGACACGCTCGTCAGTGATCTTCTCGCCGATCTTCGTTCCGCCGCCCGGCTTCGAGAAGGCGCTTCGTCCCTCATCCGCGGCGCGCGCGGAGAGTGAAAAGGCCAGCAACTGCACGAGATCGCCGACCGCCTGTGGTTCGAGAATCACGGTGTAGCGGCCGGGTTCGATCGCGACGGGATTCCGCGACGAGCGCGCTTTGTCGATGGCGCGTTGCGCGACGCCTTTCACATCGAGCTGCGACCAGTCGGGATGATCCGCGCCTGCCCAGCCTGAACCTGTGCCGTCGGCGGTGCGTACGGTGAGCGTATAGTTCGTCGACGTTCCCGATTGATACGCGAACAACCCCGCGCTGTTGCCGACGGCGCCGGCGCCGATACCGGTTTGCAGAAAGCCGGCGGCCTTGAGATCGCCCGCCGCGCGGCACGGATCGATCGCCACGCGCGCCGCTTCCGCGCGTCCCTCGGGGCCGAGGTTCGCAGTCGAGTCGAAGTACGCGGTGACGTTCTCGTATTGCTGGGGACCGAGTGGCGGCATCGCCTCGGGATCGTCGGGGGCGAGTTTCGCGAGAGCCTCCGATTGGCGAACCGCGCGCTCGAGTCCCGCGTCCGTGAAGTCGTTCGTCGAGACGACCGAGTGCTTCGGGCCGAACGAGCTCTGAATGGTGAGGTTCGCGGTCGCGACGCCACCGGCGGTGGAAATGCGATTGTCGGCAAAGCGAACGTTGGCCGCGTATCCGCCGCCAAGGTTCACCTGGATGGAGTCGGCTTTCGAGAACTTTATAGCGCGCTCGATGAGCTCCTGCGACTGTTCGCGCGTCAGAACCCTCGCGTCCGAGGGGAGGCGGGGCCGCCCATCGCCCAACTCCCAACGCCAGGCGCTCATGCTTTCCTCCCCGTGTTGATCACGTTCACGTTCCGAAACCGTGCCGGCACGCAGCCGTGGCTCACGGCGCCGACCTGTCCCGGCTGCCCTTTCCCGTCGAAGAAGCTGGCGCCCATCATGTAGCCCGATTTGCCGCCGATCATGTCCATGGAGTTCCAGAACTCCGTCGTCTTCATTTGATAAGCGACGTCCTTGAGCATCCCGGTGATCTTGCCGCCCTTGATCTCGTAGAAGACCTGGCCGCCGAACTGCGCGTTGTAGCGCTGCTGGTCGATGGAGTACGAGCCGTCGCCGACGATGGCGATGCCGCGATCCGTCGCCGCGATCAGGTCCTCCCACTTGAGATCCTTCTCGCCCGGCAGGAGCGACACGTTCGGCATGCGCTGGAACTGCACGCTGCTCCAATTATCGGCGTTGCAGCACCCGTGCGATTTCACGGGCATACCATTTTTCTTATAATAACTCTCTAACCACGGCGCCTGCTCGCGACTGGTCTGATAGTCGTGGAACACGCCGTTCCTGATGATGAGGAACGACTCTGCCTTCACGCCGTCGTCGTCCCAGCCGATCGTGCCGCAGCCGCCTTCCTGCACCCGGTCGCCCTGGATGTTCATGAACTCGGGGCCGTATTTGAGCGTGCCAAGGACCTTTTCGGGCGGCGCGACAAAGCTCGTGCCGGCGTAGTTGGCCTCGTAGCCCATCGCGCGATCGAGCTCGGTCGGATGGCCGATCGACTCGTGGATGGTGAGCCACAAATGCGACGGATGGAGCACGAGATCGTAGCGACCGACGTCCACCGGCTTTGCCTTGAGCTTCTCCGCGGCTTCCTCGCCCCACTTCGGCGCGTTCCCTTTGAGGTCGGCGGCGAGCACGAATTCCCAGCCGCGGCCGGCCGGCTGCACCATGTTGGCGCGGGTCTGGAAATCGCTGCCGTCCGACGAGATCGCGGTGATCCCCATCGGCGCCCAGCTGCGAATCACAGTTTGCTGAATGAACGAGCCGTCGGTGTTGGCGTAGCTGCGGTCTTCGCGAACGAAGAACAGCGTGCTGTTCACGAAGCGCACGTTGGCGACCTTCATCGCTTCGGTGTTCGCGTCGATGAGGAGTTGTGCTTTCTGTTCGACGGGAATCGTGAACGGATCGATCTCGTAGGTGCTCTTCCACGTCGCGTTCGGATACGCCTGCGCGGGCGCGAGGACGACAGGCGCCGAGCCCGGAAGGCGATTCGCTTTCGCGATGGTCGCCGCCTCGCGCGCCGCGGCAGCCACGCCGTCCTTGGTGAGATTCTGCGACGCGGCGAATCCCCACGCGCCGTTGACGAGCGCGCGAACGCCGATGCCGATCGAGTCGGTGTCGCCGACCTGCACGATCTGCTTCTCACGCGTACCGACGAAGTTCTGGCGATAGCGGCCGATGCGCGCGTCAGCGAACGTGGCGCCGGCGCTCTTCGCGGCGGCGATGGCGTCCATGAGAAGCTCCTTGATTGGAAGCTCCTCGAACGCGGACACGCCGCGCGGATAGACCGGAGCGGCGGACAGCGCGTTGGCGAAGTCGGGGAGGAGGGTTCCACCGACGGCGGCGATCGCGGCGGCGGATCCCGTCTTTCTGAGAAAATCGCGTCGTGACGTCATATGAGGATTATAGAATGAGCGTCTGAACAACAAGTGAAGGGGGTCCTTCGACTCCGGCGCTTCGCGCCTCCGCTCAGGATCACGAGCGCAGCGTTATCGCTCAGGATGACACAGCGCGCCATATATTTCTACTGTACGGAACTCTCCCCGCCACATGTTGTTCGGTTTGTGTATGGAGGGATCATGGCCGCCCGACTCGCGCTCCGCAATCAGAGCGCGCGCACCCCGCTCGGCTTCGCGCTCGTTGCGCTGCTTTTCTATCTGATCGATGGACTCATCGTTCACTCGTCGGTGTTCCCGCGGAGTGCAGACCTGCTGTCCGCCGCGGTGAGCTTCGATCTCACGATCGGTGTGACGGCGGCGTACTGGTTCATGGTCGTGAAGCCGGGACACGCCGTGCGGCGGACTGCGTTGCCGATCTTTGTCGCGAGCATCGCGGCGGCGGCAGTCACGTTGCCCGCAGGCCATCGCGACGTTTTGCGCGATCTACGCTACTTGTCGATTCCGTTCGAGCTCGCGGTCATTGGGCTCGTGGTCGCCGGCGTGCGCGCCACCAATCGCCGCCTCGCCGCCGCCGGCACTGAGCTCGACGTGCCCGAGCGCATTCGCACGGCGCTCAGCGGATTGGTGGCATCGCGCGTGGCCGATGTCGTTGCAATGGAATGCTCTATCTTGTTCTACGCGTTCGCGTCGTGGCGCCGGCAACCGTTCGTTCCGCGCGGCACGGAGGGGTATTCGTACCATCGAAAGAATGGGTACGCTGGGATACTGTACGCACTCGTCGGCGTCGTCATGGTCGAAACCTTCATGCTCGATCTCGTCGTGCGCATTCGGCACCCGTTCGCCGCCAACGTGCTGCTCGCGTTCGATGTATTCGCCGTGGTGTGGCTCTTCGGTTTTGCGCGCGCCGTACAATTGCGCCCCATCGTCCTGACACGTGACCTGCTGCAGCTTCGAATGGGTTTACAATGGGCGGTGGACGTCGCGAGACACAACATCGCGACGATCGAGTACGGGCGCATCTCGCAACCGCCGAAGGGGACGCCCGGGTATGTCCGGATTGGGCCATCGCCGAATGCGATGATCACTCTCCGCGAGCCCGTGCTCGCGCATGGACCGTACGGATTCGCACGATCGGTGCAGCGCATCGGCGCCCACGTCGACGACTTGAGAGAGTTCGAACAGTCGATGCGTGAATAATCGCACTTGATGTCCCTTCCAGGAGCGGGTACAGTTGGCCACCTGCATCCTCCCACTAGGAAGGGGAACATGTTCGCTCGATCTCTTCGATGTCTTGCTGCCCTCGCGTTGGCGACATTCGCAGTCGCCGCGAGCGGCACCACTCTCCACGCTCAAGACAACTCCGTTGCGGGCCGCGTTCGCGCGGTCGGCAGCAACGAACCGTTGGGCGGCGCACAGATCAGCGTCGCCAACGGCACACAGCGCGCGGTGTCGGATGACGAGGGTCGATTCCGAATCACCGGCCTCACCGGGACAACCGTCGCGTTCGACGTGCGACGCATCGGGTATCGCAGTGAACGCGTGACCGCGCGCGTCGGACAACAGGATGTCGTAGTGTCACTCACCAGCAATCCCACGAGTCTCGAAGCCATCGTCGTCACCGGACAACCGGGCGCCACGGCCCGCCGCGAGATTGGCAACGCGGTCGGACAGATCGACGCGTCAGCCATCGTCGCCGAAGCACCTGTCATCAACATGCAGGGCCTGCTCAACGGACGCACGCCAAGTCTCGTCGTGCTGCCCACGTCGGGCGAGGTCGGCACCGGTTCTCAGATTCGCATTCGCGGCCAAGCCAGCCTGTCGCTCGGCAACAATCCCTTGCTGTTCGTCGACGGCGTACGCGTGAACAACGAAGCCGCGACTGGGCCGGTGAGCCAGTCGTTCGGTTCGTCGCCGATCTCACGTCTCAACGACTTCAATCCCGACGACATCGAGTCGATCGAAGTATTGAAGGGGCCGAGCGCCGCGACGCTGTACGGCACGGAGGCAGCGAACGGCGTGATCAACATCATCACGAAGAAGGGCTCCTCGCGCGGGACGCGCTGGAACTTCACGACTCGGCAAGGCGCGAACTACTTTGCCGATTATCGCGATCGGTTCCCGGTGAACTACGGCCCGCGGCGCTTGCCGACGGACAATCCGAGCGGCGCGGCGACGGGACCCGTCGAGGCGCTGAACTTTGATTCGCTCCTCGTCGGCGCGTGCGGTGACTCGATCGACACACGCCTCGGTAAGAAGTGCGACATCTACCGAAACGGGCGCCATCAGGAGACGGAGATTGCCGTGAGCGGCGGTGCGAACGCGCTGACCTATTACGTCAGCGGCAACCTCCTCGACGACCAGGGCGCCGAACCGCGCTCGAGCCGGCGCAACTACGGCGGCCGCATGAACGTGAATCTCGCGCCATCACAGAAGTTTAACATCTCGGCCAATGTCGGCTATGTGACCGGCCCGACGAATCTGCCGTGCGACGCCGGCTGCGGCGGGTACACGTGGACGACGCTGTCGGCCACGCCGAGCAATTACAATTTGCCGCAGCGTCACGGCTTCCACAGCAGTTTGCCGTATCAGTACGATCAAACCGTCGTGCTGTGGCAGGATCTCGCGCGCACCACGGCGAGCGTTCGGCTCGAGCACCAGCCGTTGCCGTGGCTGTCTCACCGCCTCACGCTCGGCGGCGACGTGACCGACGAAGGCAACAACGAATGGGATCCGCGCGTCGATTCGCTCGGCTCGCTCGGCTTTCGCGACAACAACGAGCGCACGCTCGTCAATCGTTCACTCGACTATTCGGCGACCGCGAACTGGAATTACCGGCCGTCGATCAAGCTGACGACGTCGCTCGGCGCGCAGTACTGGACGCAGAGCGTGCACTCCGTAGACGTGAACGGATCGGTGTTCCCGACGCCGGGTCTCGAATCGGTGAGCTCGACGACGAATCGCAATCCACCGACCGAACTGTTTTCCGACGACAAATCGCTCGGCATTTACGGGCAGGAGCAGATCGGCTGGCGCGATCGTTTGTTCCTGACTGGTGCACTGCGCTCGGACGATCACAGTGCGTTCGGCGCATCGTTCAACCGTGTCATCTATCCGAAGTTCTCACTGAGCTACGTGTTGAGCGAGGAGCCGTGGTTCCACGTGCCGCTGCTTGGAAGCAATCTCGACGAGTTCCGCTTCCGCAGTGCGTACGGCGAGTCCGGCAAGGCGCCGGTGGCGTTCTCGTCGATCAAGACGTATTCGCCGACCTCGGGGCCGGGCGATGCGCCCGCGGTAACACCGAACACGATCGGCAATCCGAATCTCGGGCCGGAGCGCGGCAAGGAGCTCGAGGTCGGGTTCGACATGAGCGCGTGGCAGAACCGCTTCGGCGCGGAATTTACGTACTACAATAAGAAAACAGTCGACGCGATCCTCGACAAAGTCGTCGCGCCGTCGTCGGGTCAGGCCGGCACGCAGCCGGTCAACATCGGCGGGATTCTGAACAAGGGCATCGAGATCGGCGTGCACGGTACGCCGCTGCGGCGTCAGAATGTCGCGCTCGACCTGACCGGCCAGTTCTCGACGAACGACAACGAAGTCACCGACATTGGCATTCCGGGGCAATACTTCGTCGTCGCCGGCACTTTCCTGCGGCATCAGGTCGGGGAGCCGGCGTTCAGCTGGTATGAGAAGCGCGTCGTTTCGGCCCAGATCGATCGCTCGACGGGCAAGATCACCAACGTGATGTGCTCCGACACGCTGCCTGGTTCGGGTGGCAAGGAAGGCGGCCAGCCGCGGCTGTGCGCCGGCCCGGATGGAAAGTTTGGAACCGCCGACGATGCACCGATGGTGTTCCTCGGCCGCTCGGTGCCGCCGCGCGAGATGTCGTTCAGCGGCAACCTCACGCTCTTCAATCACCTTCACATTTTCTCGATGATGGATGTGAAGAACGGCCAGAAGAAGCTCGACGGCAACACGCGCGTACGCTGCGGCATCTTCGGGCGCTGCCAGGAGAACTTCCTGTCGACGTTCGCCGCCTCGGTCGATTCGATTCGTGCCGCCGAGGCCAACTCGAACAGCAACCTCGTCGACTTTCTCGTGACGAAGGCGAACTACGCGCGATGGCGCGAGCTGACGTTCACGCTCGACGTGCCGGAACGCTGGGCCGCGAAGGCGAACGCGAGCCGCGCGAACATCGCCGTATCGGGACGCAACCTTGGATTATGGACGAGTTATCAGGGCTTCGAACCAGAAGCGATGTTCCTGGGCGGATCTCGCGGCGGCAACGCGGCATGGGAGCAAACGACGATGCCGCAGCTTCGCACGTGGCTCGTCTCACTCAACCTGTCTTTCTGAGGGCGCACATATGAAAAACTCTCTCATGCGCGCGCTCGTGGCGGCTTCCGTTCTCGCCGTCGTTCCTATGGCGGCGTGCGATCTGGGCAAGACACTGAGCGTGCAGCCGGCCAACCTCATTGCGGCGAACTCGCTCGAGCAACCCGAGAACGCACAACTGCTCGTCGCGGGAGCCGCGTCGGACTTCGACTGCGCGTTCAACTCCTACGTCGTCGTCAGCGCGCTGATCGGCGAAGAATTCGAGGACGCGCTGCAAACAGCCGATCGCTGGCCGTACGATCAGAGAACGGTGTCGGCGAACCAGGCGCGCTATTCACAGAATGGCTGCACGGCGCTCGGCGTGTATCAACCGCTTCAGGCGGCGCGCGTGTCGGCGACGAACGTTCGCGGTCTGCTCGAGGGCTGGACCGACGTGCAGGTGCCGGGACGCAACGTCGCCATCGCGCGCATGTCCGCGTATCAGGGATGGTCGGAGCTTCTGATTGGGGAAGCGTTTTGCTCGACCGTGTTCTCGACCGTGCACGGCGAGACGGTGAATTTCGGCACCGAGATCACGCGGGCGCAGGCGTTGGACACGGCCATCGCCGCGTTCACCAATGCCATCAGTGTGGCGCAAGCCGCTGGAGGGGTTACAGCTGACAGCATTCGCTTCTTCGCACTCGTCGGACGGGCACGCGCCAAGCAGGACAAGGGTGACTTGTCCGGCGCACGCGCCGACGCGGTACTCGTTCCGGCAACGTTCGTGTGGAACGTGACGGCGTCGAACAGCAACACACGCCGTCAGAACCGCGTGTTCCAGGAGAACAACCCAGGCATCGTTCCGTCATCGTCCGTCGGAGCGCGCTACCGACAGGCGAGTTACACCAGCGATCCGCGCATCAAGGTGCAGAACACCGGAAAATTCTCGAACGGTACGAACGTGCCGCTCTGGACGCAGTCGAAATACACGGCGGTGACTTCGCCGATTCCGGTGGCGACGGGAACGGAGATGCAGTTGCTGATCGCCGAGGCGGACATCGCCACCAACCGTGCGAATACGCTGGCGATCATCGCGCAGATGCGCGCCGCCGGAAATCAGCCGGCGTACACCGGAACGACCGCGGCCGACGATCTCGCCGAGATCATCGATCAACGCCGGCGCGCGCTATTTCTTACTGGAACGCACCTGGGCGACCTCATTCGGTACAACATCACACTCTCGCCGGCCGCCGGCGCCAGCACGCCGTGGGGACAGCAGTACGGTCCCGACAAGGGCAACCAGTTGTGCATGCCGCTGCCGCAAGTCGAGATCTTGAACAACCCGCTGTTGCACTCGTGAGACAGAGTGTCGCGGCGTTGAACAGCTAGACAAACGACAGGGTCAGACAAAATCTGATAAGGTCCGTTCAGACTTTATCAGATTTTGTCTGACCTTGTCGTGGTATCTAGTTCTTGTCAGATCTTATCCAGCTACCAGATACGCGCCCGCTGGCTTTCGGGCCGCACCATCGGATCGCCTTCCTTGCAGCCCCACGCCTTCGCGAACTCGGGCATGATCGACAGCGGCCCGTTCACGCGCCACTTGCCCGGCGAATGCGGATTCGTGTTCACCTGCAAACGCTCCGCTTCGGGCCGCTGCACTTCGCGCCACACACGCGCCCAACTCAGGAAGAAGCGCTGCTCCGGCGTGAAGCCGTCGATCTTCCGTCGCGCTGACGGACCCTTCGCGTCGAGCGCCTTTTCCAACGCGCCGTACGCTACCGTCAGCCCGCCGAAGTCGCCGATGTTTTCGCCCAACGTCGACTGGCCGTTCACGTGCGTCGCACTGTCGATGACCGTGTAGCTGTTGTACTGATCGATCATCTTCTGCGTCGCCGCCTTGTACTTCGCGGCGTCCTCGGCGGTCCACCAGTCGCGCAGATTGCCCTTCGCGTCGAACTGACGGCCCTGGTCGTCGAAACCGTGCGACATCTCGTGGCCGATCACGGCGCCGAGTGCGCCGTAGTTCACCGCGTCGTCGGCATTCGGATCGAAGAATGGCGGCGCGAGAATGCCGGCCGGAAACTGAATTTGATTGAGCGATGGGCTGTACGACGCATTCACCGTCGGCGGCGTCATGCTCCACTCGGTCTTGTCCACCGGCTTGCCGACGCGGTTCCAACTACGATTCTGATTCCACTCGGCGTCGGCGACGCCGTTCTGATAGTACTGGCCCGGCTTGATCTGAAGCGCGGAATAATCGGTCCACTTATCCGGGTAGGCGACCTTGCGGAGATATGCATCGAGCTTGGTCGTCGCTTCCCGCTTCGTGGCCGCGCTCATCCAGTCGAGTCCCTGAATGCGATCATGCAGCGCGCTGACGAGATTGTCGACCACCTTCCGAGCGCGCTCGCGATCCGCCGCCGTGAACGTGCGCGAGATGAACTCGTGGCCGACCGCCCAGCCGAGCGCACCGTTGGTCGCGGCGTAGCACGTGCGCCAGCGCGGCTGCTGTTGCTGCACGCCCGACATCACTTTCTGAAAACGGAAGTCTTCGTTCGCGAAGCGTGCATCGAGGCGACCCGCGGCGCCGCTGACCGCATGCCAGCGAAGGAACGCCTTCCATTGGTCGATCGGCACGTTCGCGATGAGCGAGTCCAGGCCCTTGAAGTAGTTCGGCTGCGTGACGTTGATGACCGTCGCGTTCTTGCCGCCTTCACCGCCGACCGCGTTGATGTATGTCCGCCAGTTGACGTGCGGCGTCATCTGGTTGAATTCGTCGATCGTCATCTTGTGATACGACGCGTTCGGATCGCGCATCTGCGCGCGCGGCGCCGTGATGCGCGCAAGCTCTGTCTCGAGCGCCATCGCCTTGTCGGCGTCGCTCTTCGCCTGACCAGCCGGCTCGCCTGCCAGCTCGAGAGTGCGCGCGATGTGCGCGACGTACTCGCTGCGAATGTTCGCCGAGCGCGCGTCGGTGCGGAAATAATATTCGCGCTCGGGCAGTCCGAGTCCGCCCGGACCCGCCGATACGATCGTCTCGGTGCTGTTCTTCGGATCGGCGCTGGGACGCACGCCGAATGGCGTCAACCCGCCGCCGCCACGACCACCGCCCGCGCCGCCGCGCAATTCATGGAATGAACGCACGAGATCGGCCGACGAGTTGATCGCATTGATCTTCTCGAGCGTCGGCTCGATCGGCTTGATGCCGACCGCGTCGATTGTCGCGGTATCCATGCACGCCGTGTAGTACGTGCCGACCTTCCACTGCTCGGAGCCGGCTTTCGCTTTGCCTGACTTCACCGCGGCCGAGTCATCCTGCATGACTTTGTGGGCGACGTCGGTATTGTGCTCCGACAATGTGCTGAAGCTCGAGATGCTGGTGCGATCGGCGGGAATCGCGTTCTGGTGCGCCTTGAGCCAACCGCCGTTGGCGTATTCGTAGAAGTCCGTGCATGCGGCGCACGTGGTGTCCATGTCCGCCTTGTTGAACACGGGCGAACGCTGTTGCGCGCTCGCGAGTGTTGGCATCGCGGGCAACGCGAAGATCGCCGCGACCGCGGCGAGTCGAGAAAAAGTCGCTCTCATGATGTGGGTTGGGTTGTGGTCAACCGATCGGCACCCATCGGTGCCATCATAAAATCAACGTTGCCGAACGCCTAACCGCTGCACCCCTGCCGAGCTCGGCGCGAAATCCATCGTCGGTGCAGGGCGGATAAACGAGTTTGCACTCGTCGCCGCGGTTTGCGCAACCGCACATGGCGAGCTGCGCCATATCGCGCCGCCGAGCGCCCGATGCAGTTGATCGAAGAGAACCGCGCAGTCGGCTTGGTCGCCGTACAACGGCGTGTCTCGACCCATGAACAAGGTCTTCGCCGTGTTCGTCCCCTTTCCGGAAAAGACGCGAACAGTGTCGCCGCCATGCGCGGTGAATCCGGCGGGGAAGGTGAATCCCGCGCCGGCCGCGTTCAGGATGGTGAAGCCCGTGAGGTCCAGGCTCGTCAAGTCAGGGTTGATGTCGACGTCGATGAATTCGTTGTTCGGGTGATGGTCGTCGTCGACTCCCATGATGCGAATCCGCGGCACGGATGCGACGCGCGGTTTCGGAAACGATCCGCTGGTCGCGAACTCCGTGTACACCTCCGGCGCATTCTGCGATGACCAGATCGCGATGCTCGTCGTGCCGCGCGCATCGGCCGCCCAGGGATCGGCGGACGTGCTCTGCCAGCCGTAGGGATCCATCACCGGGATGGTAGACGAACCCGGATGATCCGTTCGATACGCGCTGAAGTGCAAATGCGGGCCGGTGCTGCAACCTGTGGTGCCCGAGAGTCCGAGCTGTTGCCCTGCCTGCACGCGTTGTCCGACGCTCACGTCGATGCGACTCAAATGTCCGTACTGCGTGTAGACGAGTCGATGCGTCGCGACGCCATGTTCGATCGAGATCCAGTTGCCCGCGACAACGGAGTTGTTGAGCAGCGTACACACGAATGGAGTCTCGAGGCCGGCGAACGTCACCGTCCCCGCCGCGCTCGCGAGCACCGGCGTCCCCTCCGGAACGGTCCAGTCGTAGCCGTTGTGACCGTCGATGCCGCCGACTTTCTCGCCCCAGAAGCTGAGCAGGAAACCGTTGTTATCAGAGAACTCGAATGGCAGATTGTGGTCGAACACGTTGCTGACCGAAACGCTGCCGGCGAACGGCGGTCGGAACGCGCCGGTATCGGCGTCGGTCGGGACGTTGATCGCGACAGTCGCTGTCGTCGGCCCCCGCGCGGCGTGCAGCTGCGCGGTACCCGGCCCAACGCCCACCACTTTGCCGGCCCGCACGACGGCGACCATCGAGTCGCTCGACGACCAGGAGATGCTGTCGCTCGGAAAGGCGATTCCGTTCACGCTGGTTGTGAAGGCGATGGCGCTACCGACCGGTACCGTGATCGTGGTCGCGGGCGGCGGCTCGGTCGACGTGCTGGTGGTCGCGGCGGGCGAATCGGAGCAGGCAAGCGTGGCGGCGGCGATCAGGATCGCGGGCAGGCGGCGGCTATGAAATCGCATCGGCAAATTGTATACAACCGATGAGTGACGCGCCAGCGCGGCTTGACGAAGGGAATCGGGGCTATCACCTTTAATCCGGATATACGGATATATGCCCGCGCCCCCAAAAACCAACGTCATCGACCGCCTGAGCATCCTCGCCGACCTGACGAGGAGCCGGATTCTGCTGCTTCTCGACCGTCACGAGCTGACGGTCGGAGAGCTGTGCACCATCCTGCAGCTCCCGCAGTCGACGGTAAGCCGGCATCTCAAGACGCTGGCCGACGACGGATGGGTCATCGCGCGCGGCGAAGGCACGACGCGCTTCTATAAGATGATCGTCAACCGGCTCGATGCCGCGACGAAGGATCTCTGGCTGCTCGTGCGCGCGCAGGTCGCGATGGCGCCGAGTGCGTCGCAGGACGCGCATCGCGCGATGAGCGTGCTGCAGCGCCGCGCCGCGAAAGCCCGCGTGTTCTTTCTCGATTCCGCCGAGCACTGGGATCAGATGCGCACGCAGATGATCGGTGCGCGCGCCGACTTGCTCGCGCTGTTCGACCTGCTCGACGACCGCTGGGTCGTGGGAGATCTCGGTTGCGGCGCCGGACAATTGGCCGAAGCATTGGCACCCTGCGTGGCGAAGGTGATCGGCGTCGACGAGTCGGGGCCGATGCTGAGCGCGGCGGCCAAGCGGCTCGAGTCGTTCGACAACGTCGAGCTGCGCGCGGGGACGATCGAGACGCTGCCGATCGACGACGGCACGCTGGACGTCGCCATACTTTTTCTCGTCGCGCATTTCATCACGGATCCAACGAACGCGATGAACGAAGTGCGGCGCGTGCTCAAACCGGGCGGCCGGTTGTTGATCGCCGACCTGATGTCCCACGACCGCGTGGATTACGTCGTCCAGCTCGGCCACGTATGGCAGGGCTTCGACGGCGAGCAGGTGAAGGACTGGTTGATCGAGGCGGGGCTCACGTCGCCGAAGTACCGTGCGTTGCCGGCCGACCCGGAGGCAATGGGGCCGGGATTGTTCGTGGCAAGTGCCAGGAAGCCGTCGGTGTCATCCTGAGCGAGCACCCAAGCGTTCATCCTCGCGAGCGCAGGAGCACCCAAGCAGTCATCCTCGCGAGCGCAGGAGTACCCAAGCAGTCATCCTCGCGAGCGCAGCGAGACGAGGATCTGCCTTTGATTCACGCAGTAACAAACGCAGTAGAAAACGGAGTTCACAAAGTTCACACAAGCAGATCCTCCGCTCGCCGACGCTCGCGGAGGATGACGACAAGGGAGAAACAATGGGCATCGCCGAGTTGATCGAGCAGGACAAGAGCACCGATCGTCCGCCATTCAAGGTTGCCGATCTTTCACTGGCCGAATTCGGCCGAAAGGAAATCCGCCTGGCCGAGCAGGAGATGCCTGGCCTGATGGCGATCCGCGACGAGTACAAGGGGAAGAACCCGCTCGCGGGCGCGCGCATCATGGGCTCGCTGCACATGACGGTGCAGACCGCGGTGCTGATCGAGACGCTCGTCGATCTTGGCGCCGACGTGCGCTGGGTGTCGTGCAACATTTTTTCGACGCAGGATCATGCCGCGGCGGCGGTTGCCGTTGGACGCACGGGAACGGTCGACAAGCCGAAGGGCACGCCCGTGTTCGCGTGGAAGGGTGAGACGCTCGAGGAGTATTGGTGGTGCACGGAGCAGGCGCTCATGTGGCCGGACGGCAAGGGGCCGAACATGCTGCTCGACGACGGCGGCGACGCGACGCTGCTCGTGCACAAGGGCGCCGAGTTCGAGAAGGCCGGCAGGATTCCGGCGTTCGACGCGAACAACGACCCCGAGGAATGGGGTGTGATTCTCGATTTGCTCAATGCGGAAGCGGTGAAGAACCCGGGCCGTTGGACGAACGTGGCGGCCGACATCAAAGGCGTGACCGAAGAGACCACGACGGGCGTGCACCGTCTTTATGAAATGATGAAGGCCGGTACGCTGCTCTTCCCGGCGATCAACGTCAACGACTCCGTGACGAAGTCGAAGTTCGACAACATCTACGGTTGCCGTCACTCGGTGATCGACGGTTTGAATCGCGCAACGGACGTCATGATCGCCGGCAAGCTCGCCGTCGTTTGCGGCTACGGCGAGGTCGGCAAGGGCTGCGCCGAAGCGCTGCGCGGCCAGGGCGCGCGCGTCGTGATCACGGAGATCGATCCGATCTGCGCGCTGCAGGCCTGCATGGCCGGCTATCAGATCGTCACGCTCGAGGACGTGATCTCGACGGCCGACATCTTCATTACCGCGACCGGCAACTTCAACATCATCACCGCCGATCATATGTCGCGCATGAAGGACAAGGCGATCGTCGGCAACATCGGCCACTTCGATAACGAGATCGACATGGCCGGCTTGAAGAAGGTGAAGGGCATCAAGCGCAACAACATCAAGCCGCAGTACGACGAGTACGCGTTCCCCGACGGCCATTCCGTGATGATTCTCGCTGAAGGCCGCCTCATGAACCTCGGCTGCGCGACCGGGCATCCGAGTTTCGTGATGTCGTCGAGCTTCACGAATCAGGTGATGGCGCAAATCGAGCTGTTCGGCAACACGAACAAGTACGAGAAGAAGGTGTACGTGCTGCCGAAGGCGCTCGACGAGAAGGTGGCGCGCCTGCACCTCGGTAAGCTCGGCGCGCGGTTGACGGAGTTGTCGAAGCAGCAGGCGGACTACATCGGCGTGCCGGTCCAGGGGCCGTACAAGCCGGATCACTATCGGTACTAACGATCGGCGGCTAGCGGGAATCGAAGATCGCGAAGAGGAGGTGCGCCTGACGCACCTCCTCTTTTGCGCGTTCCCCTCACGTGGCATCTTGGATCGTGAATTGCCGGCACCTGATCTTCGTCGCCGTCTGCGCTCGGGCAGCGAGTGCGCAGGCTCCGCGTCCCATCTGCCGAGATAGCGTCGAATCCCGCGCGATTGCATGCGCGAACGGCGTGGCGCGGCGCGCGGGACACACGCTGGTCCTGCGCCTTCGCAGCGGCCGTGAAGCCAGGTTCATTGACGACACGGCGCGCGAAGCCGACGGTGGATACTACTTCAACGGCCGTCTCGGTCGCTCGCGGTTTCTGCTCGTGGAGAGCTGGGGCCACGAGACGTATCCGACGTGGAGCGTCGTGAACGATTCGACGGGCCGACGCGTCGACGGATTGTACGAACCCGTCGTGTCACCGGATGCGCTGCGTTTCGCGGGAACCGCCGAAGGGTGGGACAACTGCACCGAGGGCGATGGACCAGGTCTCGAGATCTGGCGGCTCACCGACAGCGTACCCGTTCGCGAGCTTCGCTGGCGACCATGGGATTGTTCGCATTTCGCCGGCTGGGGTCCGACCGCCGCGCGATGGCGCGGTGCCGACACCGTTGCGTTCATCGTTCGCCACGCCCGCTCGGCCACAACACGAACGGGCGTTGTCGTACGATCCGGCGTATCGTGGCGCGTCAGCGCGCCTCGCCCCTAATCGTCATTCCGCCGCTTCGTACGTAGTATCGGCAACAAGCTGTTGTAGTCGTCCGTCCAGCGCTTGAGCCCCGACGGCATCTTGATGTCTTCGCGGTCTTTCGAGAACTGTAATGCGTCGATCAGCGTCTGGTTGTTGGTCACCAGCACCCAGTCCGAGCTGAACGCGTCGTGCGTCGTGTCGTCGCCGTTCGAGATGAGCACGGCCTTCATCCCGGCATGATCAGCCAGCTGCTTGACCACCGGCGCCAGGTCGAGATAGCGGTTCGAGACGTGGAACGCGACGACGCCATCCGGTTGCAGGTGCCGGCGATACACCTCGAGCGCCTCGCTGGTGATCAGATGCACGGGAATCGCATCGCCCGAGAACGCATCCACCGCCAGCACGTCGTACCGCTGCGGCGCCTCGGCCTCGAGCGACAGGCGCGCATCGCCATTCACAACTTCAACCCGGCCGCGCGACTTGCCGACGTACGTGAAGTAGTGGCGTGTGATCGGCTCGACGGCCGGATTGATGTCGTAGAACCGCACGACGTCGCCCGGTCGTCCGTACGCGGCCATGGTACCGGTCCCCAGCCCGATGACGCCGATCCGCCGTGGTCCCTGGCCGCAACACAGTTCCACGGCGAGTCCCACGCCCGACGAACGGCCGTAATACGTCGTCGGCAGCGTGTCGAGATCGGCGCGATATACTTGCTGCCCGTGCTCGATGATTCCGTGATACAACGTGCGCACCGTCGCGTGATAGTGGGCATCATGCTCCTGCGTCACGTGCAGCGTGCCGTAGAAGTTGCGCTCGCGATACACCGTGCCGATCCGATCGGCCTTCACTTCGCGCGCGACCAGCGTAGCGATCCACAGCAGACCGGCCAGCGCGGTGACCGGTCCGAGCGCGCCGGCGTCGGCCGTCACGAACGCACCGAGCAACGCGGCCAGGCCCAAGCCGATCGAGAACTCGTAGCTTCCCGTGAGCACCAGCGGCGCGACGATGCCAACGAGGATCGCGCCAAGCGCGCCACCCGCCGCAAGGCAGAAGTAGAATCGCGTCAGACGGGCCGGTGCCGGCCGACGACGATAGAGCTCGGAGTGGCAGAAGAGACACACGGCGAAGAGCGACCCGCAGTAGATGGCAACCGTGCCAAGCACCGATGTGTGCAAATCACCCTCGTACAGCCGATAGCTGGCGAGCGCGACACCGATCCCGCCGACCGCCACGATCAACGGACGCGGGTTCCAGTCGTCGCCGCTGAACGCAACGACGAAGCTGAGCAGATACGCGATCAGCGGCACGATCCACAGCAGCGGAATCGTCGCGACGTTCTGACTGATGTGATTCGTCACCGCGCACAACAACAGCGAGCCGCACGCGGCGAGTGCGATCCACAGCACCTGCGTCCGCGCGGCGATGGGGGGCGCGTCGTCTACGCGGTCACCCACAGCATTCGACGTGACGGTGCGCTGCGACCAGACGATCGCCGCACACAGACCGCCGAGTACCGCGACGGCGACGATCAGCACCACGATCTGGCTGCGCAGGCTCGCGCGCGGTTCGACCAGCCACGGATAGACGAGCAGCGCGAGCAGCGAACCAACATTAGAGATCGCATATAGCCGATACGCCTTCCCCGCTCCGCCCCTCCGCGCCGAAACCTCGGCGCGTGCGAACCACGATTGCAGCAGCGGACTGGAGATCGACAGCGTGACGAACGGCAGTCCAATCGTCAGCGCGAGCAGGGCGAGCACGCTCGACACCGGCCGCGTTGGATCGGCGCGAAGCGGAGCGGCGAGTGTCGCCGCGAGCTGAACGATCGAGAGTGCGAGCAACGCGAGATAAATGTTGCCTTGCGTGCGCGGCCGCGCGCGCGTGGTCAACCAGTGCGCGACGAGATAGCCGAGCAAGAGCGCCGACTGAAAGAAGACGAGACACGCCGTCCACACAGCGGCCGAGCCGCCGAGCAGCGGCAGCACACGTTTTCCCGCGATGGGCTCGATGAAGAACAGCAGCGCGCTGCTGAGAAAGATCGCGAGCCCGTACGCGGCGCGCGGCATGCCGCCTCGCTCGATGGAAGGCGCGCTCACGGCCGAATCATTGTAACTCGTCGAGCGATCGGACGAGTGCGTCGATGAGGATGTCGGCATCTCTCTCGTGAAATGGCATCGGTGGACGAATCTTCACGACATTGTGATACGGACCATCGGTTCCCAGCAGGACGCCTTGCTCGCGCATGCGGTTGGCGACGCACGACGCCTCGGCTCCGGCCGGCTCGAGCGTTTGGCGATCGCGCACCAGCTCGACGCCCAGAAAAAGTCCCGAGCCGCGAACGTCGCCAACGACAGGGTATCGGTCAATCATCGGGCGCAGCCGGTCGAGCAGATAGTCGCCGACGCGGCGTGCGTGCTGTTGCAGCTGCTCGTCGTTTACCACGTCGAGCACCGCGATTCCTACCGCGCACGACACGGTGTTGCCGCCGAACGTACTGAAATACTCCATGCCGTTGTCGAACGCATCCGCGATCGCGCGCGTGGTGGCGACCGCACCGATCGGATGTCCGTTGCCCAGTGGCTTGCCCATCACGACGATGTCGGGCACGACACCTTGATCCTGAAACGCCCAGAAGCTCGTTCCCATGCGACCCAAGCCGGTCTGCACTTCGTCGGCGATGCACACGCCGCCCTGCTTTCGAACATACTCATAGACGTTCGACAGATATCCGGGCGGCAACACGATCTGGCCGCCCACACTTGGGCATGTCTCGGCGATAAATGCCGCCGGCCGAAGAGCATGACGCACGAGCTCGTCGACGATCGCTCCGACACGCTCGGCGTACTTCGCTCCGGCTTGTGGATCGTTCGCCTTGTGCGGACCGCGGTACACGTCGGGCAGCGGCGCGACATGAACCCAGTCCGGCGCGCCGGCTCCGCCTGGTCCGGCGTGTTTGTACGGGCTCAGGTCGATGAGCGACGTCGTGTTGCCGTGATACGCTGCCTCGAGGACGATCGTGTCGTGTTGCTTCGTATAGGCGCGAGCCAGACGCAGCGCCAATTCGTTCGCCTCGCTCGCCGAATTGACGAAGTACGCAACCTCGAGCGATGGTGGCAGCGTAGCGAGCAGCTTCGACGCGTACTCCGTGAGAAGATCGTTGAGGTAGCGCGTGTTCGTATTGAGGACACGCATCTGCGCCGTCCCGGCTTCGACGACGCGGGGATGACAGTGGCCAACGTGCGGGACGTTGTTGTACGCATCGAGCAAGCATCGCCCTTCGTCGTCGTACAGATACTGCATCCAGCCGCGCACGACGCGCACCGGCTCGCGATACGCAATGCTGAGATTGCCGCCGATGCGTTCGCGCCGCCGGGAGTGTGTGGTGGATATCGGCGGCGGTGCATTCGGAAACGCCGACGCCGGCACCCCGACGATCAGATTTGGGTCGGGTGAGAGGCTGGTCCAGACGCGGCGCTGCGTCGGCCGCGCGACGCCGGGAAAGTCGGTTTCGAGTCCCAGCAGATCGACGATGATCTGCAAATGCAGATGCGGCGTCCACCCGACGTTCTCGCTCGCCGTCCCGAGGGTCGCGATCCGTTCGCCGGCCCGCACGCGTTTTCCAGCTTCGAGACCGCGCAGCGATTCACGACTCAGGTGCCCGTAAAGCGTGAAGAATTCCTGCCCGTCGTCGGTGGCGTGACGCAGAATGATGACCGGTCCGTAATCGAGCAGCGTCGCGTTGTCATGAAATGCGTGCACGACTCCGTCGAGCGGCGCGAAGACTGGCGTACCCGCCGGCGCGAACAGATCCAGGCCGATATGAATTGTGCGGTGCTCATCGGTCGGGCGCGGGCCGAGTGCGAATTCCGGCGCGACGTACAACAGCCGCGGCTCGTCGTATTGGCCGATCGACACGCGCACCCCCGCCCGCGCCATGAGTCCAAACACGTTCGACGTCAGCGAAGGCTCGTTGTTTTCGCCAACGTTTCCGGACAACATCGGACTCGCTATTCCGAGATCGAGCACGATCGTCGGCTCGATTCGCAGATCGATTCCGAGCACCGGCGCGAATGTCGCGCGCTTCAAATACTGCACGACGGCACTCGACGCCCGAAGCGGATCACCACCGGCCGCATCACGGAACACGCACTCGGCGAGCCGAAACGGAATGCGAGCGAGCAGCGGCAGCATCGCGCCGATCGCGGTCTGGCTCACGCCGAGATACGCGTTGTCGGGACGCCGGCGCTGCTGGTCGGCCGCGATGCACACGCTCGCGCATAATCGAATGCAGACGAGACCAAAGAGCGTCGACAGGTCATCGTCACTGGGAGGTCGGACACTGGAGAATCCCCGAACGACATGTGCGGCCACCGTCAGCGGGTCGTCGCTGCCGAGGATGGCGTACGCGATCGCGATCGCGAGGTCGGCGATGCGATACGTGTACACCATGTCGCCGAAGTCGACGATGCCGCTCACGCGTGCCGCGCACGCCGCGTTGTCTCGTGCGATGAGAATGTTATTGTCATTCAAATCACCGTGAACGACGCCGAGCGGCAAATGGTCGAGCAGCGGCCGCGTACGGGTGTCGAATTCGCCTGTCAGCTTCGCGAGGGTGCGCCGCAACGCTTCGTCGGCAACGAGATGCTGATGCTCCTCGACGATGGCACGCGCCCGAGCGACGTCCCAATAGAACTCGCGATGTGCCGCTGGATGATCGAAGGTCTCTAGCGCATCGCCAAGGGAGCCGACGACGCGGCCAAGGTCGAAGTGAAACTCTTGCGGGCGATTTGCCATCGATGACATCGGCCGGCCCGGCAGGACACTCACCGCCCAGATGGCGTGCTCGCGATGCGCCGTCGTAATCGTGGTCAGCTCAACCCCGTTCACCGTGGGAATAACGGACGGCGTTGGAGCACCACGCGACGCGAGATGGTCGAGCGCGCGCTGTTGAGCGTCGAGCATCGCACGATCCTCGAGCGCGTTCGCGATCTTGAGCACCAACCGCCGGCCATCGCCGCCCTCAATGAGGAAATTTTGATCGCGCTCGCTGGTCAGCGGCAGCGCTCTCCCGTTCACTCCATAGTGGTCGCGTGCGATGCGCTCGGCGTCGGCCGCCGACAATGACGGTGCGTGGTCAAGCATTCGCGATCTCCTAACGCTCGCCGCGCACGTCTTTCGGAACGTGTCCTTCGCGCGCCGCCCGCCACTCGCCGCCGTGCCGCACGACTTGGTAGGCGCGCTCGAAGCGCAACGACTCGGCATGGCCCGACGCCGGGGTGTCGTACTTCTGTGCGTAGAGATACACCTGAACAGAGTCTCGTACGATCGCGAACACCGGCGAGTAGCGAACGACATAACCGGGATACTGGGCCGCGCAACGCGGAGCGCCGCGCGTTCCGGTGAGTGGCGGCTCGCACGTACCCTTGATCGTGCCGCGACGCCGCAGCTCGGCCACCACGGCGTCGGGCACGCGACCCGCTTCGGCGAGTCCCGTTTCGCGCGGCAGCAACCGGCGATCGAGGAGCAGCGAGGTATTGTCCACGTCGAACGAGCCGCGCGCCGCCGCCTCGTATACGCGAGCCTGATCCGCCGCCGCGAGGGTGTCGACCGTGAGGCCGTGTCCGCGAACAAAGTTCGTGTCGCCGCTCTCGCACGCGGTGGCAGCAAACGCCGCGACGGCCGAAAACCTGAAGACGCGCCGGCGGACGCCGGCTCTCGCCGACGTCGCACTCATGCCGCCGAAGGCCGCGTTTTCCAGAACTGGTATACCAAAACTCCAATCAAGAGAATGCCGACGCCAATTCCGGCGTTGGCCGGATCGTGCAGCACAGTCGTCACGGAGATCGCCCAGCACGCGAGCACGAACAACCCGGTCGTCACCGGATGCAGCGGAACGCGCACCGCGTCGCGCGGCGGTCCCTCGCGCGCCCGAAACACAATAAGCGACGCACCGGTGAGCCCGAAGAACAAGACGTCGATCGCCACGACGTAATTCAGGATCTGATCGTACTTGCCCGTCAGCGCAATGGCCGCCGCCCACACGCCCTGCAGTACGATCGCAACGACAGGCACGCGCGACCGCTCGCCGAGTGTGCCGACGACCTTAAAGAAAACGCCGTCGCGGGCCATCGCGTAGTAGACCCGCGGCGCGGTCAGAATGCTCTGGCTGAGAAACCCAACCGTCGAGATCGCGATGCCCAGCGCGAGGACGCGCGCGCCGCGTTCGCCGAGCGCCATCCGCATCACGTCGGACGCCGGCGTCTTCGTGCTCGCCAGCCCGTCTACGCCGAGCACGTTCAGGCAGACCCACGTGACGCTCAAGTAAAGCACGATCACGGCGATGACCCCGATCAACAGCCCGCGCGGCAGATCGCGGCGTGGATCGCGCATCTCGCCGCTTACGAAGCTGGCCGTTTGCCACCCGCCGTACGCGAACAGCACCGGTACCATCGCGGTAGCGAGACCGATCGCGCCGCCCGAGTCACCCGCGTTCGCGGTCGCGCGTGTCGTCGTCACCGGGTGCGTCACACCAAACAACCCGACGACGATCAATATGCCGATCGCCGCGAGCTTGGTCAGCATGAGCGCGCTCTGCACGTTGCTGCCCGCGCGCACACCAACGCAGTTGATGATCGTCAGAATGCCCAGCGTGGATGCGGCCAGGACTTGCTCGGGCACGCCCAGGCCGGTGAGATCGCGAAAATAGCGGCCGAAAATGATCGCGGCGCCGGCCATGCCGCCCGTCTGCACGACCAGCAGCAACGTCCAACCATATAGGAAGGCGACGATGGGATGATATGCGTCGCGCAGATACGCGTACTGCCCGCCCACGCGCGGGCGCAATGCCGCCAGCTCGGCATACACGAACGCGCCGATCAAGGCGATCGCACCGCCAATGATCCATGCGCCGAGGACGAGGCCGGGCGTGTGCACCTGCCGCGCGACGACGCTGGGGTTGACGAAGATGCCGGCGCCGATGATGCCGCCCATCACGATCATCGTCGCGTCGAACAAACCCAGACGTCGCGCCAGCGTTGGTCCAGCGCCCAGCGGCGTCTCCTCGGCGGATGCGGTCATTGGCGCGCAGCATACGCCGGGCGGGCGGCGGGGTCAACTCGCCGCTGCATCCAATTGGCTTGCGCCCGACGTAATAGGCGCGATGTTCGTCGGCGGTACCCGCCGTTGCAGCAATGCCACGCGTCATCTCGCGTCATCTCGCGTCATCACGCGTCATCACGCGTCATCACGAGGCCCACATGACCAACACGGCCACAGGCATCATCTCGCAGGGCAGCTACACTCCCCCGTCGCACGTTGGATCGCAGCCGTCGGCGCGCATGCTCGCGCTGACGGGCTTGTTTGCGGCGGTCGCCATCATCGCCGGCATCGTCGCGGTCGGGTTCATCCCTGACCAATTAAACGTGTCGGCCGTGGACAAAGCGTTGGTGCAAATCGAGGCGCACCATCGCGCGGAAGAAATCGCCGGCTGGATGTTCGCTGTCGGCCTCGCGGCGGTGATCCCGTTCACCTGGCTGGTGGTGCGCACGCTCGGTGAAACCGTTCGCACGCCGGCGACCGTGGGTGCCTGGATCATCACGGTCGGCGTCACGGCCAATGTGGTCGGCGGTCTCACGATGGTTGCCTTGGGGCATACCGTAGCGCCGGCGCTCGCCGACCCCGCGATGAAGTCTGTGGCGGTCGCGTTCATTGGGCTCGGTGTCGCGATCGACTCGATGTACAATCTTTCGCTGGGCATCGGCATGCTGATGATCGGCCGGGCGATGCGCCACAGCGAGTGGCCGAGATGGCTGGCGAATCTCGCGCTGGCGGCGGGCGCCTTGTCGCTCCCCGTTGCGCTGGAGTGGTACTCGCCCGCGGCCGCCGTCGTGCAATATGCGAGCGGTACGTTGTATCTCGTGTGGGCGATCGGAACGAGCGTGGTGGCACTCCGGCGGCTGAACCGTACCTAGCCGATTCGTGCCTCGCCCGTCGCGTTGAAGCCAACACTACTCCGCCCGCAGCGCGAGCGACGGATCGACCTTCGTCGCTCGGCGCGCGGGCAAGATGGTCGCGCCGAGTGCGACCACCGTCAGCACCGCGCCGACGCCGAGGTACGTGACCGGATCGCGCGTCGTCACACCATACAAGAGCTGCTGGGCAAATCGTCCCGCGAGAAGCGCCGCGACTGTGCCGAGCGCGACGCCCGCCGCCGCCATGAATGCCCCGTGCCGCAGAACCAGCGCCACGAGACTCCCCGGCTGCGCGCCGAGCGCCATGCGAATGCCCATCTCGCGCGTGCGCTGAGCGACCGAGTAGCTGACGACGCCGTAGATGCCGACAATGCTGAGCAGCAACGCCGCGAGCGCGAACGTGCCGATGAGATAGAGTGGAAAGCGACGCATGAACACCGACGGTGATTCGGTGATCAAATCGTCCATCGGCCGCACGGGCGTGAACGCGGCATCGGCGTCGATCGAGGCGAGCGCGCGGCGCAACGACCGCTCGATCTGGCTCGCGTCGGCCGACGTGCGTATGACCGCGGCCATGCCCGCCTGAGAAATGCTCCCGAACTCCAGGTACATCGTCGGCGGAATCTTGTCCTCGATGTTGCCGATCGGCACGTCGTTGACTTCACCAACCACGGTTCCTGTATCCGTGCCGAGGATGATGCGCTGGCCGACCATGCTTCGGCCGCCGAAGTACGCCGCCGCGAGCGCGTGATTCACGATCGCCATGAGCGGCTGCGTCGTGTCGTTCACCGCGCGATACACCGCGCCATCGATGAAGCGAATGCCCGCGACGCGAAAGTAGTCGGGCGTCGTCGCGCGATAACTCGCGCTCAAGAACTTTCCCGGCGCGGTCTGCGGTTGCCCCGCGATCAGGAAGCCGAGCGAGTTGCCGAAGTCGAGCGGCAGCTTGGACACGAGACCGACACCCTCGACGCCCGGAATTTCGCGCACACCATTCTCGAAGCGGCGCATCGCGCCGATCTGCGATTGAGTCGTGGAATATCGACTCGCTGGAAACACGACCGTCGTCGTGAGCAAACGGTCGGTACGGAAGCCCGGATCGATCGCGAGCAGCCGGACCATGCTGCGGCCGAAGAGCAGCGCGCCGGACAGCAGTACGACCGTGAGTGCGATCTCACCAACGACCAATGCATCGCGCAAACGACTTGCGGCAGCACTGGCGCCGCGGCTTCCCTGCTTGAGCGCATCGTGAAGTCGCGGCCGAATCATCCCAAGCGCGGGAGCGACGCCGAAGCCAACGCCCGCCGCGAGCGACACGAGCATCGCGTACGCGACGACTCGCCCATCGATGCCCACGGATGACAGCGGCGGCAGCCCGCGAATTGGAGTTGCCGGCAAAAGACTCAGCAACGCCTCGACCACGAGCTTCGCCACGGCGATCGCGAGCACGCCGCCGCACAGCGCAAGGACGATGCTTTCGGTAAGAAGTTGGCGAACGAGACGCGTCTTGCCGGCGCCGAGTGCGACGCGAACTGCCATTTCCCGCTGCCGGTCCGCGCCGCGAATGAGCAACAGATTCGCCACGTTGACGCACGCGATGAGCAGCACCACGAGCACGGCGCCGTACAACAACAGCAGGATCGGTCGAACCGATCCCACCAACTCGTCGCGCAACGGTCTGACTTGAGCGGTTCGCTCGGCGTTCGATCGAGGATTCTCACGCGCGAGATCGCGCATGATGTCGTTCATGTCGGCATCCGCGAGCGCCACGGTTGCACCCGGCTCGAGGCGCGCCACGACGTTCAACCAGTGATTGCCGCGTTGCTCGCGTGCGGATTGCCCGCGGTCGATCGGAATCCAGACGTTGGCCGCGCTCTGCCGCGCGAAGACGAAATTCCGCGGCAGGACGCCGACAATGGTTCGTGGCGTTCCATCGAGTACGATGGATTGGCCAACGACGTTCGTGCTGCCGGCGAACCGGGTTTGCCAGAAGCCGTAGCTCAGCATCGCCACCTTCGGCGCGCCAACGGCGTCTTCGCCCGCGATGAAGTTGCGACCGAGCGCGGCATGCACGCCGAGCACGTCGAAGAAGTTGGCGGTGGCTTTCGCGCCGCCGATCGTCGCCGGATGCGCACCGCCGAGCAGGAACCCACCGCCCTGGTAGCCGGCCATGTCGATGAACGTCTTGTTTCGCGCGCGCCAATCGAGGTAGTCGGGATACGACGCTTCCGATCGATTGTCGACGGCCGAGTGATACGTCTCCCACAAGTGCACGAGCCGGTCGGGTTCGGCGAACGGCAACGGTTTAAGCAACACGGAGTCGACGACGCTGAAGATCGCGACGTTGACGCCAATGCCGAGCGCGATCGTGAGGATCACGGTCGCGCTGAATGCCGGCCGCGCGCGCAGACCGCGGAATGCGAAGCGAACGTCCTGCGTCCACGACGCGAGCCACTCGCGGATCGCCACGCGTCCGACTCGCCGCCGGTCGATCTCGGCGAGCTCGGCACGCGCGGCGGTGACGTCGCCGTATTCGTCCAAGGCGAGTCGCCGGGCGTCGGCGGCCGAATATCCCGCGCGCACGAGCTCGTCCGTACGTGCATCGAGATGGAAGCGCATCTCGTCGTCGATCTCGGTGCGAACGGAATGACGAGTCGAGTCGATGTGGAACAGCTTGCGCGGTTGATGGTTCCGGTCGCTCATCGTGGATGCTCCGGCTCATTAACGACTTTGAGAATCTTGAACATGGCCGTGGCGTAGGCCGTGAAGTCGGCGGTCTTGTGCGCCAACTGCTTTCGCCCGGCGGCCGTGAGCTCGTAGTACTTCGCCTTGCGGTTGTTCTCGGAGAGGCCCCAGGAGGCCGTGATCCAGCCGCGCTCCTCGAGGCGATGGAGGGCGACGTAGAGCGCCCGGTCCTCGACCTGGATGGTCCCGTCGCTCGTGTCCTTGATCCATCGGGCGACGGCATAGCCGTGGCGCGGTCCCCAGGACAACGTTTTGAGGACCAGGGTGTCGAGCGTACCCTGGAGCAGTTCGAGATTGGGCAATTGACTCCCCGGAAGGGTTCCGGGGAGTTAGATGGCTGATCTGTGAAAAAGGTTGCTTTGGTGGGCATCGAACCCTTTTCAGCCCACCTGCATCTAACCAGGCAACACGTGACCAAATCAGTCGTTGCCCTCCACTCAGCCTACCGGGTGAGCGAACCCGATCTGATCGCTCGGGTCCTTGCCGGAGACCGGATTGCGGCGCGCGAGCTCTACGACGCGCACTCGCCCCGGGTCTATCGTCTTGCCTTTCGGTTGACCGGAGACGCCGATCTGGCGCGTGAGTTCACGCAGGACACGTTCGTCCGGGCGTTCGGGCAGCTCGCGAAGTTCCGCGGCGACTCGGCGCTCTCCACCTGGCTGCATCGCATCACCGTCACCGTGGTGGCCAACGCGATGCGCAAGGTGAAGCGGTTCAGGGAACGGGAAACGGACCTCGAGGACGTGCATCCGTTCAGCTCAGACAGCGCGGGAGTCGACCCCGTCCTGCGCGAGCGCCTGCATCGCGCGATCGAAGACCTACCTGAGATCTATCGAACCACTGTGATCATGCACGACATCGAAGGCTATACCCACACCGAGATCGCGGCAGTGCTCGGCGTGGCGGAAGGAACCTGCAAGAGCCGGCTCTCTCAGGCGCGCGCGCAACTTCGCGCGACGCTCAGCGATCTGGCCCCGGAGTTGGAGTCATGAAGGAAGACCGTTTCGAATCATTGATGCGCGATGCCGCGCAGACGTTTCGCCGGCCGCCCGAGCCGGACCTGGACGCAATCTGGGATGGCATCGAGCGCGAGTTGGCGCCGGCGACGCGCGAGACGACACAGTCGCCGTCTCGGATGTGGCGCGTGGCGTCGACCATCTCGGTCATTGCGGCGACCTTGGTCATTGGCATCGTCCTCGGACGGGTGTCGATGCGGCGCGACAGCGCCGTGAGTGGTGTGGGGGCAGTCACCAAGGTTGCCGCAGTGGCGACCGCCGACAGCTCGCTGAGCGCGCCGTACGACGTCGAAACGTCTCGCTATCTCGGACAGACCGCGGCGCTGTTGATCGCGCTGCCGTCCGAGGTGCGCGCCGGCCGCGCCGACGAACAGTTCGTCGGCCGCGCGTCGGAGCTGCTGACGCGCACGCGTCTGTTGCTCGACTCGCCGGCGGCGAGCGATGCCGAGATGCGCAGCCTGCTCGAGGATCTCGAGCTGGTGCTCGCGCAGATCGTCCGCCTGCAAAACGATACCACGAGCCGTACCGAGCTGGATCTCATCAACCGCGCGCTGCAACAGCGCGACGTCATGCCGCGGCTGCGCACCGCAGCCGCCGACATCTCTGCGAACTGAAGCACACAAGAGGATACGAGCGATGAAATGCATCACGCTCTCCATGATGCTCACCTGGACCGCGGCCGCCGCGGTGGCCGCGGCGCAAACGCCGCCGGCACCGGTCCCGCCGGTGCAACCCGCGCAACCCGCTCCGGCGCCCCGCGCCTTGCGAGCCGTCAGAGTTCCGCCACGCGGCTTCGGCGAGATGGAGCTGGAGGAAATGAGCGCGGCCGACCGTGCGATGCGACCGTTAGCAATCGCACCGATGGCTCGCGTGGAGCGCATGGCCGAGATGGCGCAGATGGCGCCGATGGCTCCCATGGCGCCGATCGAGCCCATGCCGGCGATGGCCATCGACATGGGGTTTGGGCCGCGTGGCCCGGTCGCCGTACGCGTTGATCGCTTCGAGCGGCAGATGCCACCGCCGGGCTGGGCGCAGGGCGATCCAGCGGACTCGCTCTACAATCGAGCGCGCGAGGTCGTCGGACGCGGCGATTGGGGCCGTGCGGCGCAGATGTTCGCCGACCTCCAGAAGAACTACCCCAAGTCGGCGTACGAAAAAGATTCGCAGTACTGGGAAGCGTTTGCGCGCTACAAGATCGGTACGACGGACCAATTGAAACAGGCATCGAAGATTCTCGAGCCGCTGGCGTCGCAACTCTCGCCGTCGAACGGCGGCTCGTTCGCCTTCCGAAACGGCCGACGCACCAGCGACAACGAGATCCTGGCCCTCTACGCCCGCATCAATGGTGTGCTGGCGCAGCGCGGCGACAGCGATGCCGCGGCGAAAGTAGCCAAAGCCGCGGCGGCGCAGGGCGCACCGTGCGACCAGGAAGAGATCACCGTCCGCACCGAAGCGTTGAACGCGCTCAGCCAGATGGATCCGTCGCAGGCCATGCAGCTCCTGCGCCGGGTACTCGATCGCAAGGATGAATGCTCGTCGCAGCTTCGCCGGAACGCGGTCTTCATTCTGGGCCGCCGCGCGGACGCCGACGCCTCGGCGCTGCTGCTGCAGGTCGCCAAGAGCGATCCCGACGTGAGCGTGCGCAGCGAAGCCGTTTCGTATCTCGCGCGCACGCCGGGCGACGCCGGCATCAACGCGCTCGAGGACATTCTCAAGACGGAGCAGGACGAGCGCATTCAGCGCGCCGCCGTGCGCGCGCTCATGAGCAGCGACAATGCGCGCGCTCGCGCCAGCATGCGCTCGTTGATCGACCGCAAGGACGCGCCGCTCAACTTGCGCATCGAAGCGATCGGCAGCTTCAACTCCGAGCGCGCCTCGAGTGACGACGCGGCGTATCTGCGCGGCCTCTACGGCAGGGCGGACAACGACCGGATCAAGGAAGCGGTCGTGAGCGCGCTGTCACGTATGGGTGGAACCGAGAACGACCAGTTCCTGCTCGGAATCATCCGCAACTCCAACGAGCCGAGCGCCGCGCGCTCGGCGGCGCTGGCACGGCTCGCCCGATCGCCAAGCACGACGACGGCTGACATCGTGAAGCTCTACGACGCGTCGGCGGAATCGTACGAGGTTCGCACGCGGCTCATCAGCATCCTCGGCAACCGGAAGGATCAGGAATCGACGGACAAGCTGATCGACATCGTGAAGAACAGCACGGTGATCAATCATCGCACGCAGGCGATCAACGCGTTGATGAACAAGAAGGATCCGCGCGCCACTCAGGCGCTCACGGACGTCCTCGACGGGAAGAAGCCATGATTCGCCACTTCCAATTCGTTCTGGCCGCGGCGATCGTCGCCGCGGCCGCGCCGACGGTTCGCGCACAGTCACTGGAAGCCCGGGTGAATGGCGCGCCCGACGGCCGCGTGCAATTCAGTTTCGCCGCACGTCCCGGCGTCTGCGGCAACGGGCGGACCTACTACTCGACCAGCCCGGGCAACTACAACGGCACGTTCTACAGCAACTCCGATATACGGATGGAGCCGTGCGTCGCCGGTCCGGTGCGCGTCGTCATCGATCGCGCGGACAAGCTCCCGCTGTCGGTACAAACCTACGTCGGTCCGCTGGACTCGACGCAGCGCGGCACCACCGATCTCGGTCGGGTGCGCGCGCAGGACGCCGTGGACTACTTGCTGTCGCTCGCCACGAAGGTCGAAGGGCGCGCGGGACGCGAAGCCATCAGTCCCGCCATGCTCGCCGACAGCGCGAACAGCGCGTCGCAGCTGGTGGCGATCGCGCGCAACACCGCCCTGCCGCGCGAGACACGCCGCACCGCGCTCAACTACATGGGCCGCTCGACCGACGGAATGCAGACGATTCCGTCCAGCGTCACCGATCCGATTCTCGCGATCGCGCGCGACGAGCAGGACAACCAGAACGTGCGCCAGGGTGCGCTCGGAGTCCTGGGCCGGCTCGATCACGGCGCCGGCATTCCGTCGCTGATTCAACTTTCTCAACAGACGGAAAGCTCGTGGCTCGCGCGCGAGTCGATGCAAGCGCTCGCGAGCTCGGGCGACCCGCGCGCGCGGCAGTATCTGCGCACCGCGGTCCGTCGCACCGATCTGCCCGACGACGTGTTGACCGTCGCGCTGCGTTCGCTCGGCCAGCAGTACGCGACGGCCCAGGATGCCGCGCTCCTGCGCGAGCGCTACCCGACGCTCACGAGCGATCGCTCGCACGAGGCAGTGTTCTCGGCGCTCGCGGAGATGGGTGGGGCGGAGAACGTGAAATGGCTATTGGCCCTGGCGCAGAACGCGAATGAATCGCTGTCACTCAGGCGTCGCGCGGCCGATGCGGCGAATCGCGCCGGCGCGCCGATCGGCGAGATGATCAAGCTGTACGACACGACCACCGATCCCAGCATGAAGCAAACGTTGATCAGCATCTACGTGCGCAACGGTGAGCGCGCGGCGACGGACAAGCTGATCTCGATCGTGAAGGGCGAGGAGAACCTGTCGGTGCGCCGCAGCGCGATCAACCAGCTGTCACGCTCGGACGATCCACGCATCAAGCAGGCGTTGCAGGATCTGGTGGTGCGATAGGCAACCGCATGTCATCCCGAGCGGAGCGAGGGATCTACCGTGATCGGCGAGGGGACGTCTCTCTATCGGGATGAAAGATTCCTCGCCTTCGGCTCGGAATGACAGACGCCTTCGGCTTGGAATGACAACGTACTTTGCACCGCGAGCAGCCAGGCGTCATTCGCCTGGCTGCTTTTGTTTCAAACCCGACGAACTTGTTCCCCGGCGCCTTCGCGTCGTATCATGATGTGCCGTACGCTGCGCGCCGAACCATGACAGGCCGAGGGAACTGACCGATGACGACTGCCGCCGAGCCGACAACGCCTCCGCCGGTACCTGTGGCCGAGAAGGCGTCGTTCTGGGAAGACCTGATCGACATTTTCTATCAACCGCGCGCCGTGTTCGAGCGGCGGCGCAACGCCAGCGCATGGCCGCCGTTCCTCTTCGTCGTGATCGCGATCGGTGTCATCACGTTCGCCACATATAGCACGCTGGAGCCGGCGATCACCGCCGACATGCAACGTGTGATGGCCAAGTCGATGGCGCAGAATCCGCAAATGACGCAGGAGATGGCGGACCGCACCATCTCCATGCAGGCGACGTTCGGCCGGTACATCGCGCCGCTGTTCCTCGGAATCCTCATCGCGATCGTCGGGCTCGCGGCGTGGCTGGTGAGCAAGATGTTCAGCGGGCGCGAAGGTGCGGGACAGGCGATCATGATCACGTCGTACGCCTACATGCCCCGTGTTCTCGGCGCGATCGCGACGGGGGTCATGGGGCTGCTGATGGACCCGGCCAAGCTGACCTCGATGACAGTATTCTCATTGGGACCGGCGCACTTTGCCGATTCGACGACGACGTCGCCCCTCGTGATGGCCGTGCTCCAGCGACTCGAGATCCCGCTCCTCTGGGAGACGGTGCTGCTCGCGATCGGCGTCGCTGTTCTTGGAAAGATCTCGCGCGGCAAGGCCACCGCGTTCGGGATTCTGATGTGGGTATTGGGCGGTCTCTGGCAGTTCCGGACCGCATTTCTACAGTCCTAGGCTCAGCGCATCGCCACGAAGCTCGTCCACGGCGGCGTTGCGTTGGAGCGAATGCCCGGCGCCCACATGATCACGCGATTGCGGCCGAGGCGCTTGGCAACGTAGAGCGCCTCGTCGCCGCGCGCGCGAAGTGCGGCACCGACGTGCGCATCCGTCACCTGCTCGCAGGCGATGCCGATGCTCACCGTGATCTTGAGCCGCCCGCGCACCGTGCGGAATGCGTGGTCGCGCACGGTCGTCATCACGCGCTCCGCCACGACGCCGGCCGTCTCGTTGTCCGCGCCGGGCAGCAACACCACGAACTCCTCGCCGCCGACGCGCGCGACGACGTCGCCCGCGCGCGAGGACTGCGACAGCAATTCCGCCAGCTCGCGAAGCACCGCGTCGCCGGCGAGATGGCCCGCGGTGTCATTGATCGCCTTGAAGTGATCGATGTCGATGGCGAGCAGCGCGATCTCGCCGCCGCGCCGCACGGCGACACGGATCGCCTGATGAATGGCGTGCTCCAATCCGCGGCGATTGAGACATCCGGTGAGCGTATCGCTCATCACGAGGTTCGCGAGCTCGGAACGCAGATGGTTGTACGAGCGGCCAAGCAGCGTGATGCCGTCGGGCTCGTGATCGGGCTCTTCGATGAACGTGCGTGAGAAGTCACCCCGCTGCGCGCCGGCGAAGAGGTCGACGAGCACGGTGAGTCGACGTGTCGCGCTGGCCTGAAGCGCCATGCCGTTCAGTGCCACGACGAGGTACAGCGCGAGCAGCCACCCTTCCTCGACCCATGCGACGTTCATCCCGCGCTCCCAGGCGCTGAAGACCAGCGCCGCGTAGCCGATCGTCGATGCCACCACGACCGTCACCGCGGAGGATCGTCCGAAGAACATCTGGGTGAATTGCAACGCGAGCAACGTGAGCAGCAGCGCGCGCGGGTAAAACGCCGGCGACGTGACGAATCCGATCGTCACGAAGATCGCCACGACGTCGATCAACGCGATGCCGACGAGCACTGGTCGCGACACCTGGTGGCGCCGCTCGACGTCGACGGTGATCAACGCGACCACGGCGATGTACGCGGGAACGACGACGAGAATCGGCCACACCGGACCGGCGACGATGTGCGTGACACGCAGCAGCACGCCGACCAGACCAATCGCGACCGCGATCATCAGCCGCCGCGACGACTGCCAGACGATGATCTCCGCGTTGTTCAGCATCCCGACGCGTCGCGCGTACGGCGAACGCCCGATCAGGGCGCCGAGCGACGCGAGTGCGGGATCGGTGAGCGATCGACGCGGCTCCGACGGTGAGTGCGGTTTGGCGGGCGAGGGACTCGGTGGGGGGACCAAACAACTCTCGCGGTGGGTCTGTTGAACCGCATGCAAGACGCGATCCGCCGACGGATACGCACGTCACGATGATGAGCAAACGAATATCACCGCGATCCAATCGGTTCCCGCACGCTCACGTTGTGATTTGAGCCTCGTACACTGCGGCGAATCGCGTCAGTAATCGTGACCGATACCGCAATTCGCATCGATCGTTGCACGTCGCAACGTTCAATCAGTCGGAGCGCAACGCGGTCAAAGGGTCCACTCGCGTCGCGCGACGAGCCGGAATGACGCCGGCGATCGCGCTTACAACTGCGAGCGTGAGCGCGACGGAGACGAAGATGACCGGGTCTCGCGGCGCCACTCCATACAACAACTTCGAAAGGAATCCGGTCAGCACCAGCGTCATCGCGGTGCCGATGGTGACCCCAATCACGGAGATCGCAAGTCCCTGTCGCATCACGAGCCGAACGACGCCCGACGTACGCGCGCCCAACGCGACGCGAATTCCGATTTCCCGCGTACGCTGCGCGACGGCGTATGACATCAACCCATAGAGCCCAACCGCGGCGAGCGACAGCGCGAGCGCGCCGAACACCGCGGCGAACACCGCACCCAAACGCGTGCCGAGCAGCGCGCGGCCGTTCGAGATGTGGTCGTCGAAGCTGCGGACGTCGAACACTGGAAGCTCCGGGTCCAGCGTGGCGAGCGTCGCGCGCACCGCGCTCGTGAGCGACGACGGGTCGACGTTCGTGTGCACGTTGAGCGTGAACTGCGGCCGATACCACTGCGCGTATGGCCGGAAGAAGAAGGGCTTGGGCGCTTCGCCGACGGAGAAGTACTGCACGTCGCCCGAGACACCAACCACCTCGAGCAACGGTCCATCCTTGCGGAAGCGAAACCGCTTTCCGACGGCCGATGCTCCGGGCCACACCCGCGCCGCGAAACGCTTCGTGACGACGGCCACCTTCGGCGCGCCCTCATCATCGTGCGCCGTGAAGCCTCGGCCCTCGAGGATCGGAAGGCTCATCGTCGCGAAGTATTCCGGCGACACGATGTTGTTGAAGCAACCAATTCCGTTCTCGGGGATCTTGGCGCCGCTTGTTTCCGGCTTCACATACTCGATGTCGTTGTTGTAGCCGAATGGCGTGTAGCGCGCGAGCGCGGCGGACCGCACGCCTGGCAGCTGCGCGACGCGGCGAAGCGCCTCGGCCTCGAACTGCTTGCCGCGCAGCGAATCATAGCCGCTTGGCGCCAGCGACACGGTCGCGAGCAGCACGTGGTCCGTGCGATAGCCGACGTTGATGCGCGAGGCGTTCGCCGTGCTGCGGGCGAACAGCGCGGCGCACACGACGATCGCGACGCAAACCGCGATCTGCGCGATGACGAGCACCGCGCGCAAACGCTGATGTCCGTGACCATCTGTGCCGCGTGCGCCGGATTTGAGCACGTCGGCGAGATTCGAGCGGCGCAACGAGAAAACCGGCGCGATCGACGCCGCGACGCCCGTCGCGAGGACCACGAGCATGGTGAACGCGAGCACGTGCGCGTCCAGCGCGACGGTCCAGTGGATTGGCACATCGGCGGCGACGCGAACGCCGACGAGCGCGCGCACGGCGATGCTCGCCAGCGCCACGGCGCCCGCGCCGCCGATGAGCGCGAGCATCACACATTCGATCAACACCCGCCGCGCCAGCCGCCACTGGCTTGCACCGAGCGCGGCACGCACGGCGTGCTCCTTGTAGTGCGCCGTCGCGCGCGCGAGCAGCAGTCCACTGACGTTGGCGCATGCGACGGCCAGCACCAGCATGACGAGCGTCATGAACGCCGCGGCGATCGCCGGCACGTTCGCCGAGACGGTGAAGTTGGGCCGGGTGTGCGTCTCTCGCTCCAACACGATGCCGACGTTGCGATTCACGTCGGGATACTCGCGTTCGAGCGTCTTGGCCTTCGCGCTCACGGCGCGCCGCGCTGTCTCGAGGGAGACGCCGGAGCGCAACGTACCGATGATGTCGAACGAGCTCGCCGCGCGGTCGTGCATCGACGCGCCGTACACCGGCCACGTCTGATTGATCGGCGTGAAGCCGTCGACCCGCAACAACGGGTCGACGCCGTGGAAATCGGGCGGCGTCACACCGATGATCGTGATCGGATGGTTGTTCAGCCGCACCGTGTCGCCGATGACCTGCGTGTCGCCGCCGAAATGCGCTTGCCAGAAATCATATGTCAAAACAATGACAGGATGCGCCAGTTCGCCCTGATCCTCGTCGGCCCGAAAGACGCGTCCGAGCAGCGGCTTCACGCCGAGCATCGCGAAGAAGTTCGCGGTCGTTTCCTCCGTCCAGATTCGCTCGGCGCCTCGCCCACCGGCGAGGTTCATGGTGTTGGTGCTGTAGGCGGAGAGTGCCGAGAAGATCGACGTGTCCGCGCGATAGTCGAGATAGTTGAGGTACGACATCTCGTGCGGTGCCGGGAGCGCCGCATCCGTTTGGCCGAGCAGCACGAGCGCGTTGCCGTTGGGCACTGGAATCGGCCGGAACAGGTACGCGTCGACGATGCTGAAGATCGCCGAGTTGAGTCCGATCCCCAAGGAGAGGGTGAGCGCGACGACGATGACGAAGCCCGGTACGCGCGCGAGCGAGCGCGCGGCGACGCGGATGTCCTGCCACAGGTCGGTGAACAGCTCGACGCGATACGCCTGTGAGCGGTGCCGCTCGTCCATGTCACGCAGCGTGGCGCGGGCACGCTCGACGTCGCCGAATTCGCGCAGGGCGCGCTCGCGTGCGTCGGTGGGAGTGGCCCCGCCGGCGATCAGCTCATCGGTGCGCGCGTCGACGTGAAAGGCGATCTCCGCCTCGACGTCGGCGGGAATGTTCGACTGCCAGAAACGGAGATAGCGGTGCCATTGCGGGAGGTCGGTGCGCGACATGGGATGGCCCTCGCCGTGTTGGGGCACGCAGAAGCGTTCAGGTGGGCTGGGTGGTCGCGTGAATGACTTTCGAGACAGCGACGGCGTAGCGGTCCCACGTCGAGGCGCGCGCGCGCAACTGTTGGCGGCCTTTGGTGGTGAGCGTGTAGTACTTGGCGCGGCGATTGTTTTCGGTCAGACCCCAGTCGGCTTCGATCAAGTCGCGATGCTCCATGCGGTGGAGCGCGGGGTAGAGCGCACTGTCCTCGATCTGCAGGACGTCGTCGGTGGTCTGGCGAATCCATTTCGCGACGCCGAAGCCGTGCATGGCGCCCCAGGAGAGCGCCTTGAGGATCATGACGTCGAGCGTGCCCTGCAGGAGTTCGAGGTCGGACGAAGCGGGCATGGCGGGTACCCTCAAGAAGTGAGGGTAGTATTGACCTCTTCCCCTCAGATGTCAAGGGGAATCGATCGCGGCGGCGCCGGCGGCGCCGGCGGTGCCGCAGGTGCCGTCAGTGCCCCGTGCGCGCGATCGTCTTGCCGGTGAAGTTCTCGGTCGCGACCTCGTGTCCCTTCGAGAGCGTTTGGACGTACGCGACGAGCCGCCAGATCTGGTCGTCGGCGATGCGCCCGCCCCACGCCGGCATACCGTCGGGCCGCCCTTCGTAAATCGACTGGTAGATGTCGCCCGCCGTCCCGCCGAAATGCCAGCGCCCGTCCTGCAAGCTCGGCCCCATCGCGCCGGAGCCGTCGGCGCCGTGGCAGTCGAGACAGTTGTACGAGATGAACAGCTTCGCGCCGTCCGCCGCGCGCGCGGCATTCCCTTCATATGGATTCTTTAATTGCGCCCAGCGTCCCGTGAATGGCAGGCCCGGCTTCATGTGGTCGGGATGCTCAACGAAGTAGGTGGCCTGATTCCCCGGCCCCGCCTGCGTCGGCGTCGGCGCCGCGGGCGCTTGTGTCGCGCTGGTGATGCGCGCCGCAACGAGCCCAAGCCCGATCACGCACGCCGGTACGTATAGAGTTCTCATATGCCGGTCACCGGCTCACAGTGAAAACACAAACAACATCCCGCCCCAACTCGTGTACCGCGCGAGATCCGGCAGCGTCGTCCCGCGCTCGCGCACATCGTAGGGCAAATTCGCCGCCACGTCGCCCGCGATGAGCAGCCCCATGTCGCCGCCGATCCCCGAGTAGATCGCCACGTACTGCTTGCCGTCCGGCCCGGTGTACGTGATCGGCGCGCCGACCACCCCCGAGCCCACCTTGAACTGATAGAGCACCTTGCCGTTCCGCGCATCCACCGCCTTGAACCAGCCGTCGAGCGTGCCGTAGAACACCACGTTGCCCGCCGTCGCCAGCACGCCGCTCCACACGGGATACGGCTCCTGAATGCCCCACACCTTCTTGCCCTGCACCGGATCCCACGCGATGAACTCGCCCTTGTAGCCGCCGGGGCCGCCGGTCTCCGGCGCGTTGCCGCCGATGTACGGCGTCCCCGCGATGTACGTGACTTCGCGCCCCTCGAAATCCATGCAGAGATTGTTCGTCGGCACGTAGAACAACCCCGTCGTTGGCGAGAACGCCGCGGGCTGCTGATTCTTGCCGCCCTCGAGCGACGGACAAATGTCCTTGACGTTTTTCCCCTGCGCCGTGGCCTTGTCCACGTTCACGATCGGCCGCCCCGTCTTGAGATCCACACCTGACGCCCAGTTCATCGGCACGAACGGCTTGGCGCTCAGCACCTCGCCCGTCGCGCGGTCGATCGTGTACGCAAAGCCGTTGCGGTCGAAGTGCTCCAGCACTTTCCGCGTTTGTCCGTTCAGCGGCAGGTCGACGAGAATGTTCTCATTGACGGCGTCGTAGTCCCAGATGTCGTGCGGCGTCGGCTGAAACGCCCAGAGCATCTCGCCGGTATCGGCGTCGCGCGCGATGATCGCCGCGGTCCACTTGTTGTCCCCCGGCCGCTGATTGCCGTTCCACGGGCCAGGGTTTGAAGTTCCGTGATATATGATATTTAACGCCGGATCGTACGAGAGCCAGCCCCACACGGCGCCGCCGCCCACCTTCCACGACTCACCCGGCCAGGACGACACGCCCAGGTTGGCCCCTCTGTCCCGCGGATAGAATGGCTTGAACCTGGCGCAGCACTTCATGTCGGCGTCCGGTCCCACGTTGTAGGCGCGCCACACTTCCTTGCCGCTCGCCAGATCGATGGCCGCGATCCAGCCCCGCACACCCATCTCACCGCCGCTCGAGCCGACGATCACTTTGCCCTTCACGACGATCGGCGCCATCGTGATCGTCTCGCCGCGGTCGAGGTCCGCCATCTTCACGCGCCAGAGCTCCGTGCCCGTCGCGGCATCCACGGCGACGGTGTGACCGTCGAGCAGGTTGTACACGATCTTTCCGTCGGCGTACGACGCGCCGCGATTCACCACGTCGCAGCACGCGACGCCTATCGCCGCCTGCGCATTCTCCGGCCGGTACTTCCACTTGAGCGGAAAGCCGGGCTGCGTCAGATCGATCGCGTACGCCACGTTCGGATACGGCGTGACCACGTACATCGTGTTCCCGACCACGAGCGGCTGCCCCTCGTGCCCGCGCAGCACGCCCGTCGAGAACGTCCACGACACGTGCAGCTTGGCGGCGTTCGCCGGCGTGATCTGTGAGAGATTGCTAAAGCGGCTGCTCGCGTAGTCGCGCGCCGGCAGGCTCCATTCGCCGTCCTTCACACCGTCCGGCGGGGCCACACCGATCTTGGCGCCGGCCACGAACACCGTGTCCCGGGTCCCGCCGTTCGAACCCGAGCTCGACGACGAACGACATCCCGCGACCGCCAGGACGGCGAGGGATCCTCCACAGATCGTTCTACTGCGCATGGACGCTCCGGGCGTGGTGTTCGATGCGGCGTAGCGGCGTAAACGTGCGCAAATGGCGTGCTTGTACGGTTGCGCCCGCCATTCTGGAACTGTCGCGAAACATCCATAGTATCTAGCGCGTCTGGTGTCCGGACTGTCTGTTATTCCCGAATCCCACCTCCAGACGCATCGGTGAGCGCCGTCGGACGTTCAACGCCAGCGCCCATCGCCCAACGCCCATCGCATCGCCGTATGCCTGATATCCGCGACGAGCTCCAGTCATCACTCGGATCCGCCTACACCCTCGAACGCGAGCTCGGCGGCGGCGGCATGTCGCGCGTCTTCGTCGCCGAAGAGACCGCGCTGGGGCGAAAAGTCGTCGTCAAGGTGTTGTCCCCCGAGCTCCTCGCCGGCATCAACATCGATCGATTCCACCGCGAGATCCAGCTCGCCGCACGACTTCAGCAGGCGCAGATCGTTCCGGTGCTCGCCGCCGGCGAATCGCAGGGCGTGCCGTACTACACAATGCCGTTCGTCGAAGGCGAGTCGCTCCGCGCCAAACTCGCGCGCGACGGCAAGCTCCCCGCGGCCGAAGTCGTCAACATTCTGCGCGACGTCACGCGCGCGCTCGCCTACGCGCACGAACACGGCGTCGTGCATCGCGACATCAAGCCCGACAACGTGCTGCTCTCCGGCGGCACGGCGGTCGTCACCGACTTCGGTATTGCCAAGGCGCTGAGCGCCGCGAAGGACGCGCGCTCGACCGACGCCGGCCTCACGCAACTCGGCACGTCGGTCGGCACGCCGACGTACATCTCGCCCGAGCAAGCCGCCGGCGATCCGGACGTCGACGCCCGCTCCGACATCTATTCGCTGGGCTGCATGGCGTACGAGCTGTTGTGCGGCCATGCGCCGTTCCCGGATCGGACGCCGCAGCGCACGCTCGTCGCGCATCTCACCGAAGCACCGAAGCCGATCGGCGAGCTCGTGCCCGATGTGCCGCCCGCGCTCGCGGCGCTCGTCATGCGGATGCTCGAGAAGGAGCCCGCCGCGCGGCCCCAATCCGCGCACGAGATCGGCGCGGCGCTCGACGCCGTGTCGACGGGATCGTTCGCCAGCGCCAGCGGCGGATTCGTCGCCGGCCTCAACGCGAAGTCAGGCATCGCGCTCTACGCCGGCGCCTTCGCGATCGTCGCCGTGCTCGCGAAGGCGGTCGAGATCGCGTTCGGACTTCCGAATTGGGTGTTCGTCGGCGCGATGATCGTGATGCTGCTTGGTCTGCCCGCGGTGATCCTCGCCGCGCTCGGACGCAGCCGATTCGTCACGTGGCCGCGCACGCTGCGCGCAGGGGGGGCCGCGCTCGGCGCGTTCACCGCCGCGGTTATCGCCATCATGATTTTGCGCGTCTTCGGCATTGGGCCGGCGGGATCGCTGCTTGCCGCGGGAACGCTGAAGGGTACGCCGCGCCTGCTCGTCATCGACTTCGACGCCGGCAAGGACTCGTCGCTGTCGCACGTCGTGACCGAAGCGGTGCGCACGAATCTCGGCCAATCGAAGGCAGTCTCGATCATGCCGCCCGCGGCGATCGCCGGCGCGCTCGTGCGCATGCAGCGTCCGCCCGCCACGCCCGTCGATCTCAAGCTCGCGCAGGACATCGCGCAGCGGGAAGGCGCGAAGGCCATCGTCTCCGGCGGCGTGACGCCGCTCGGCAACGGCTATGTCGTCTCGCTGCGATTGGTCTCCACCGACTCGGGTGCCGAGCTCGCGGCGTATCGCGCGACGGTGGATGGGCCGAGCCAGCTGCTCGACGCCATCGACGGACTGACGCGCAAGCTGCGCGGGCGCATCGGCGAATCGCTCAAGTCGGTGCGCGATGCGCCGGCGCTCGACCAGGTCACGACGACGTCGCTCGACGCGCTGCGCAAGTATGCGGAAGCGAACCGTGTGCTCGATTTCACCGGCGACCACACCAAGGCCGCGCAACTGCTGCGTGAATCGGTGGCGCTCGACACGACGTTCGCGATGGCGTATCGGAAGCTCGCGGTGACGCTCAGTCAGCTTGGCATGCCGAAGCCGTCGATCGACAGCGCGATCAATCGCGCCTACGCGAACCGCGGCCGGCTTCCCGAAAAGGAGCGGTACATCACGATCGCGACGTTCTACACGATGAGCGACAGCTTGAGTCGCCCCAAGGCGATCGACGCGTATCAGCACGCGCTGGCGATCGACAGCACGGACGCGATCGCGGTGAACAATCTCGCGGGCCTCTATACCAGCATGCGCCAGCTGTCGCGATCCGAGTCGCTCTATTCGGCGCTCAATCGTTCGCCGCGCGCGTCGCAGACGAGCATGAACTCCGAGCTGAACATCTACGCGCTCGAGGGCAAAATGCCGCAGGTCGATTCGATGTACAAGGAGATGGCGCGGCGTTTCCCGAATTCACAGAACGTGAAATTCCTGCCGCCCGCGTTCATGTACATGCGCGGCCAGGTCGACTCGAGCCAGGCATTCTGGCGGAACTACGTCAGCGACCCCGATCCGATCATCAAGCAAAGCGCGATCGCGAATCTCACGCAGTACACGCTGCTGAACGGACGCATCCACGACGCGTTGAAGCTCAACGACCAGGTGCGAAAATTGAACGTCGCGCGCGGTATTCCGGCCAACCCGCTCGGCGATTCGAGCCTCAGCGCCTACATCGACATCTGGTATCTGCAGGAATTCGACAAGGGCATTCGCGCGCTCGATGCCGCGCAGGTGACGACGCCGTTCAAAACGCTGCGCCTCGATCAGCGCCCGTACTTCGGATTTGCGCAGTACTACGCGTGGGCCGGCCGCCCCGACAAGGCGCGCGCGATGATCGCGCAGTTCGACGCCGACGTGCGCGATCCGCAAGTACGCGCGCGCTACGAGCCGGGACGCCACGCGACCATGGCCGAGATTCTGCTCGCCGAGAAGAAGCCGGTCGAGGCGATTCGCGAGATGTGGAAGTCGGACTCGATGCCGGACGGACCGATTGGCTCCTGCGAACATTGCATGGACGTGAGCCTCGGCCGCGCATTCGATCTGGCGAACATGCCGGATTCGGCGATCGCGCATTGGGAGCGCTACATCAACGAATCGTGGCTGCGCAGCGCGGGCGGCGATGCAACCTATCTTGCCGGCGTGCACAAGCGGCTCGGTGAGTTGTACGAGGCGAAGGGCGATCTCGCCAAGGCGGAATCGCATCTGTCGGCGTTCATCGACATGTGGAAGAACGCCGATCCCGAGCTGCAGCCGAAGGTGGCGGACGCGAAGCGGCGGCTGGCGGCGATTCAGGCGAGGCTGAAGGGGTAGCGCAACGGGTAGGCTCGACTACTCGTCCGCCTGCGCCAGCCGCGCGATGTACTGGCGCTTGAACTCCGTCAGCACGTCGTCGGCGAACAGCTCGTCGGCGATCGACGCGATCTCCTCGGCGTCCTTCCACGCGGTGTGCAGCGCATCGAGCTCGCCGAGCAGCGCGCGGCGCTCGATGTCTTCGTTGGCGGCCATCTCGAGCGCCAGGCGGTCGACCGCGGGCAGCCGAAAGAGCGGCGTTTCTTCATCGCTGCCCGTGCCGCCGCGTCCCCAGAACGATCGATTAGCAAGTTGTAATGCCAGGCGCTCGGAGAACGAGCCGCGCTGCGCGTGCGGCTCTTCTTCCGGCGCGTCGGGATAGCGGCCCCACGACGTACGCATCGCCAGCGAGGCGACGCGCGCGAAGTAGCCTTGCGGATCGCCGGCGTCGTCGAGCTTCGCGATCGCGTGCTGGACTTCGGCCTGGCTGGCGACGCCGAAGTTGAGCGTCGCGAGCATCTTGCCCGCGACGCGCAGCGCGGCCGATTCAGCGAGCGTCGCGACGCCGGTATCGTGCACGAGCTTGAGTTGCCACGGCGCGTCCTTCTCGGGGCGCACGAGCTGCGCTTCTCCGAGATGCGCATAGCGAACGACCACCGGGTTGCCGAATTCGTCGTTCGCGCGGAGCAGGACGCCCTGCTTGCGACGGAAGGTGCGCATGCGGAGCACGGCGTCATCGCTGAAGCCGATGCCGTGGGCGTACCCGACGAGCGCGCCGGCCGATGCGCGCGCGATGAGATGGGCGCCGCGCACGAAGAGACTGCGTGGTTGTTCGGGTTCAGGCTCGAATCGCGCGAGGCGCGTGCCGTAGCGCCACGAGGCGATTTCCGGCAACAGGGCCGGGCCGATGCGCACCAGCTCGAAGTTTCCGCGAAAGCGCGCCAGGCCGATGTTGTCGGTCGACAGTCGCAGCCTGGTCCCGCGGAACAGTCGCTCGCTGTCGTCGATGGCTTCCCAGCGCTCGTCGAGCGGCGTGAGGTTCCAGCGCCCGCACCGCGTGCAGATCACCCACAACCGCCCCTTCTTCGGATCGAACGCCAGCCGCCGGCCGACCGGGAAGGCCGACAGGAAGTGGTTGGCTCCGAGATCGGTGTGGCAGAAGAGGCAGGTGGTGTACACGCGATGGGCGTTGGGCGATGGGCGATGGGCGTTGTCTTTCCTTGAGCGTATGGTCTCACGCGTCGGATGGACAGTGCGGGTGATGTCAGAGGCTTGTAAGCGGCGTCAACCGCCCTTCGCCCATACGCCCATACGCCCATACGCCCATACGCCCATACGCCCATACGCCCATACGCCCGCTAGTTAGGTACAATCACCGCCTTGATCGCCGTCCGATTCTCCACCGCCGCCAGCGCCTCGTCCGCCTGGTCGAGCGTAAAACGCGCCGTCACCATCTCGCGCCACGGCTTCTTGTCGCCGTAGCGCGCCGTCAGCGCCACCGCGCGATGGAAATGATCGTAGCGCGAACCCCAGCAGCCCTTTACCTCGACGTGCTTGCGGTTCAGTTGCCAGTGCGGGTTGATGTCGATCGATCCGTTGTCGGTATACTGGCCGCACACCACCACGCGGCCGCCGTCGCGTACGAGATCGAGCGCCTGCTTCACCGCTTCCGGTGCGCCGCTCGCTTCGATCACCACGTCCGCCCCGCGGCCGCCCGTCACGCCGCGCACACCCTCGACGCGCGCGCTCGGCGGCAGGTCGAGGCCGAGCGTCGCCGTCGCGCCCATGCGTCGCGCGAAGTCGAGCCGCTGGCGCGGTGCACCGATGGCGATGATCTCGCCCGCGCCCGACAGCGACGCGAACGCGACGCACGACTGCCCCACCGGGCCGACGCCAAGCACCGCGACCGATTCGCCGAGCCGGACTTCGGCCATGTCGACGGCGTGAAGCGCGGTCACGAGGCCACAGCCGCCGCCGATGAACGTCTCCGCGTCGAGCTCCTTCGGCAGCTTGATCATCTTCACGCCCGGCTTCATCCAGATCGCCTCGGCCCATCCGCCGAGCAATCCTTCCTTGGCGCTGTAGCTGATGCCGTAGACTTTGCGATGCGGACACTTGGTCGGCTGCCGCGCGACCAGACAGTAATAGCAGTTGTTGCAGGTTTCGTGGACGTCGAGGAACGTGACCGTGTCGCCTTCCTTGATCGTGTTGCCCTCGATGTCCTTGAGCTTTCCGCCCGACGATTCGACGACGCCGACGGAGACGTGTCCCGGAATGATCGGGAATGGAACGTCCAACTTTCCGTGATAGAGATGCACGTCGGTGCCGCACACCTCGGAGAAGGTGGTGCGGAGGAGCGCCGCGCCCGGCTCGAGCGCCGGCGTCGGCAACTGGATCATGCGCAGCGGCTGGTTGGGGCCGGTCATGATGACGGCGTTGTGGGTTTTCATGGGCGTCGGGGCGTCGGGGCGTATGGGCGTCGGGGCGAAAGATCGAACGACCCGAACGACAATGTACGTGACAGCGATGGGTCACACACGGCCCGACGCCTCGACGCCTCGACGCCTCGACGCCTCGACGCCCCGACGCCCCGACGCCCCGACGCCCCGCCAGCACTCGCATCTCGCCCTTCGTAGAGGTAATGTCGTGTGCAGGCCTCTTTGTCCCCCACACAGCAGGATTTGCTATGCAACGATCCCGTTTGATCACCGCCGTCTATGCGGCCGCGAGCGCCCTGGCGCTCGCTTCCTCTGCGTCGGCGCAAATGCTGGATTCCTCAATCATTAGCGCCTTCCGATGGCGCGCCGTCGGCCCCTCGAACTTCATGGGCCGCGTCTCCGACGTGCAGGGCATTCCCGGACCGTCCAAGACGTTGTACGTCGCCGCGGCGGGCGGCGGCATCTGGAAGTCGATGAACAACGGCATCACCTGGAAGCCGATCTTCGACGACCAGGACGTCGCGGCGTTCGGCATGCTCGCCATCGCGCCGAGCGACACGAACATCATCTACGCCGGCACGGGCGAGCCCAACTCGCGCAACACCATCGAGCCAGGCGACGGCATCTACAAGTCGACGGACGGTGGCGCCCACTGGACGCACCTTTCACAACTCCGTCTGTCGCAGCACATCGGCCGCATCGTCGTCGATCCGCGCAACGCCAATACGGTATACGTCGCGGCGCTCGGTCCGGCGTGGAAGTCGGGTGGCGAACGCGGCCTGTACAAGTCCACGGACGGCGGTCAGACGTTCACGCTCATTCTGCCGGGAAAGAACGCGAGTACCGGCGCGATCGACGTGGCTATGGATCCGTCGAACCCCGATGTGCTTTTTGCGTCGATGTGGGAGCGGTATCGCACGCCGTTCTCGCTCAATTCGGGCGGCTCGGGCCAGGGGTCGGGCCTCTTCAAGTCGACCGACGGCGGACGCACGTGGAACGAGATCAAGGGCAACGGCTATCCCGAAGGCCCCAAGGGCCGCATCGGCATCGCGATCTCGCGCAGCAATCCGCAGGTGGTCTATGCGCTGACGGAAGCCGCGTCGATCGCGCCGGGCCCGATGCAATTCCAGCGCAACCCCGCGGCGAACGGCCTCTATCGTTCGGCCGACGGCGGCGCGCACTGGGAGCACATGAACAACATCGACACGCGGCCCTTCTACTACTCGCAGGTGCGCGTCGATCCGAAAAACGAGAACCGCATCTACTTCTCGTCCACGGAATTACAAGTCTCTAATGACGGCGGCAAGACGACGATGAACGCCGCCCAGCAGGTACACGTCGACGATCACGCCATCTGGATCGATCCGAACGATCCCGAGCGCTGGGTCATCGGCATGGACGGCGGCATCGCGATCACGTACGACCGCGGCGGCAACTTCTGGTATCCGCGCAACCTGCCCATCGGCCAGTTCTACGACGTGAGCTTCGACTACGCCGTGCCGTACAACATCTGCTCCGGCGCGCAGGACAACGGCGCGTGGTGCGGACCGAGCCGCCGCCGCAGCACCCCGAGCAACAACACGTACTGGCGCACGATCTCGGGCGGCGACGGTTTCTATACCGCGCAGGATCCGACGGATCCCGACATGGTGTGGGGCGAGTCGCAGAACGCCGGCATTCAACAGACGAATCTCCGCACCGGCGCGCGCGGACGCGTGAACAAGCCGACGTGGAACGAGCGGTACCGCATGTGGGCCGACTCGATCGCCATCCTGCTCGGCAACAACACGGTCGCGTCGGACCGCGCGACGCAGCAGCGCGTCGACGCGTTGCGCGCCAAGCAGCGTCAGGATTCGATCGATCTTCAGATTCGCTACAACTGGGAATCCCCGTACTTCCTGTCGCCGCACAACCCGCAGGTGTTCTACCTCGGCGGCAGCCGAGTGCTGAAGTCGACCAAGCGCGGTGAGGATCTGTATCCGATCTCAGGCGACCTCTCGGTGAAGACCGATCCGGCGCAGGAGCGCGCTCGCGTGGCGCGCCTCGACACGGTGGAGCACTACACCGGCGGCGTCACACTCGACATTACGGGCGCCGAAGCGTACGGCACGGTGGTCGCGCTGCAGGAGTCGCCGATCAAGCCGGGCCTGCTGCTCGCCGGCACCGATGACGGCAACATGTGGATCACGCACAACGACGGCGCGACGTGGGACAACCTCACGCCGAAGCTCGACGCCCTCGGCAAGCCGTGGGATGCGTACATCGTGCGCGTGGAGCCCAGCCACTTCGACACGCTCACGTTCTACGTGGCGGCGGAATCGCACCGCACGAACGACTTCAAGCCGTATCTGTGGGTGACGAACGACGGCGGCCGCACCTTCCAGTCGCTGGTGAACAATCTTCCGTCGTCGAGCCCGCAGGATTATCTGCACGTCATTCGCGAAGACCCGCACAACCGCGACTTGCTGTTCGTCGGCAGCTCGCGCACGGCGTATGTGTCGGTCGATCGCGGCAAGACGTGGAGCCGCTTCTCGTCGAACCTGCCGACGGTGCCGGTGTTCGATCTGCAGATTCATCCGCGCGACCACGAGATCATCGCCGCCACGCACGGCCGCAGCTTGTGGGTGGCCGACATCGCGGCGCTCGAGGAGATGACGCCCAAGGTCGTGGCGCAGAGCACGTATCTCTTCGCGCCGAAGACGGCGTATCAGTGGGGCGAAGGTCCGCAGCTCAACTTGCCGGGCAACGGCTACGGCCAGTCGGACATGACGTACATGAATCCGCCGTATGGCGCGGACATCGTCTATCGTCTCGGCAGCGGCGCGCCGAGCAATGTGACGCTCGTCGTGAGCGATGTGGCGGGTGATACGCTCGCGCGTCTCAACGGCCCGGGTGGCGCGGGTGTGCATCACGTCGATTGGAACTTCCAGGCGATCGCGCGTCGCGTCGCGACCGAATTGTCGCCGTCGCAACGTCGTGACAGTGTGTTGCTGCACGCGCGCGCGCCGCAGGTGCTCGATTCGTTGACGCGTGCCGGCTACGACACCGCGGCAATTCGTCAGGTGCGCGCCGCGGTGAACGCGATGTCGAATCCCCAGGCCGCGGCGAACGCGTTCGCTGGCCGCGGCGGCGGTGGTGGTGGACGTGGCGGCGCCGGTGGCCAGGCGTGCGACCACCCGACGACGCAGTGGGAAACCTTCTGCGCACGGCCGGCTGAAGTAGCGGCGGCTGGGCGGCGTGGTGGCGGTGGCGGACGCGGCGGCGCGGCGTTCTGCGCAGATACGCAGGGTGCGGGTCCGACGGGTGTGGCTGGTGCCGCGGCGCCTGTCGCGCGCGCGGCACGTGGCGGCCGGCGTGGTGCCAACGCCGCGCAGGGCGCGATGGGCGATCAGGCGCTGGATCCGGTCGATCGCATCTGGCAGCTGATCGGCTTGAACAATCCGTGCGCCGGAGGAGGCCGGGGCGGTGGTGGTGGCGGTTTTGGCGGCGCGGGCGGCTCGCTGGCGAACACCGGCGACTATCTCGTCACCATGGTCGTGAACGGCCAGACGTACAAGCAGACGTTCCGGGTCGAGCGGATCAGCGGCGATGCGGACGTCGGTTCCCCGTTCGGCGAGGACGACCACGACGGTGCGGGCCGGTACACGCCGAAAACGCCCAAGACGAAGTAACTGCGAAGTAACAGCGGTAACTGCGAAGTCTCGGACCGGCTGGTAGAATTGAACGGCGGCGCTTCGGCGCCGCCGTTCGCGTATCGGAGACCGAGGGCCCCTCCGTCGGGACGGGGGTCCTTCCCCTTCGCTTCGCCCGGGGTCAGGATGACACATCAAATCATTATCAATGTTTAATTACAAAATTCTTATCGCTGGACTCCTCGGATCATTGATCACGGGCACGGTGGCCGCCCAGGGCCGCCGCGGGCCGCCGCCGATCAAGCACGTCTTCGTGATCGTGCTCGAGAACACCGGCTACGACACCACGTTCAGAGACAGCTCGAACGCGCCGTACCTGGCCGACACTCTGCGCAAGCAGGGTGCGCTCCTGCGCCAGTATCACGGCACGGGGCACGTGAGCCTCGACAACTACATCGCCATGATCAGTGGGCTCGCGCCGACGCGTGAGACGCAGATCGACTGCCCGCGCTTCATCGACTTCGTGGACACCGCCTCGGCGAAAGACGGCCAGCCGGCGGGCTATGGCTGCGTGTATCCTGCACGTATCCAGACCGTGGCCGATCAGCTCGACGCGAAGGGCCTGACCTGGAAAGCGTACATGGAAGACATGGGCGCGACTCCCACGCGCGAGCCGGCGACCTGTGCGCATCCCGTCATCGGCTCGATTGACTCGACCTCGCGCGCGACCGCCCTCGACAATTACGCGACCAAGCATAACCCGTTCGTCTACTTCCACTCGATCATCGACACGCCGCGCTGCCAGCAGAACGTCGGTCCGCTCACCGGATTCGAGCAGGATCTGCAATCGGCCGCGACGACGGCGAACTTCAATTTCATTTCGCCGAGCTTGTGTCACGACGGACACGACCATCCGTGCCGCAATGGAGAGGCGGGCGGCCTCATCTCGGCGGACGAGTTTCTCCGCCACTGGGTGCCGATCATCACCGCGTCGCCGGCATTTCGCGCCGACGGTTTGCTGATCATCACGTTCGACGAAGCGTTGACGATCGACGCGACGGCGTGCTGCCACGAACAACCGGGGCCGAACGTTCTTCGTCCCGGAATCAATGGTCCAGGCGGAGGGCGCATCGGCGCCGTCCTTCTGTCGCGTTACATCAAGCCGGGCACAGTCTCAAAGGTGCCTTACAATCACTACTCGCTGCTGCGCAGCGTCGAAGACATCTTCGGCCTGCCGCACCTGGGCTACGCCTCGCAAAAAGGCTTGTCCGGCTTCGGATCGGACGTCTTCACCCGTCCGCGCGGCAAGTGAGCTCACTGCGCCGGAGAACGCGTGTCGCAGATTCGCACTTTCCTCTCTGTTCCGATCGTTCGCGTGGTCCTCTTGCTCACCGGATCGAACGTCTTCATGACGTTCGCGTGGTACGCGCACCTCAAGAACCTTCACAATCGCCCGTTGATCGTCGCGATTCTCGTGAGCTGGGGCATCGCGTTTCTGGAGTATTGTCTGCAGGTGCCGGCGAATCGTGCCGGGTATGGTGCGCTGTCGCTCGGCCAGCTCAAGATCATTCAGGAAGTCATCACGCTCGCGGTGTTCGTTCCCTTTGCGCTGCTGTACATGAAGCAGCCCATCAAGCTCGACTTTTTGTGGGCGGGCCTATGTATGGCCGGCGCCGTGTTCTTCGTGTTCCGCGGCGGCTGATATCGCCGGATCGCGCGACAGCAGCAGCGTCACCGATACGTCGGACATCACGATCACGAGAGTCTTGAAGATGTCGGGAATGGCGTCGAGCGCGATCAGAATGCCAATGCCCTGCGCGGGCAGTCCGACAGCGGTGAAGTAGGGCGTCGCAATCAGCAGCCCGCCGCTCGGAATTCCCGGAACGCTGAAACTCATCGCGATCGACACGGCGGCGACACCGATCAGCTGCACCGCGCCGAGTGGAACGCCATACAACTTCGAGAGAAACAGGGCGTATACGACCCACGACAATCCGGTGTTCGCGCGCAGCAGCGATACGCTGAGCGGAAGCACGACGCCGGACACCGCGCGCGGAATACCAAGGATTCGCGTACACCCGTCGAGCATGGCGGGGAGCGCGGCGAGTGAGGATCTCGTCGTCACGACGACCACCTGCGCCGGCGCGAGCGCGCGGACGAATCGCGCGAGCGGCGTCTTCGTCATAATGGGAATGACGACGTAAATGATGATTGCGACCGCGCCGAGCAGGACGACGTTGCTCATGAGGTAGAACGCGATCACGTGCGCCGTCGCGTTCCCCAAGTGAATCGCCACGGTCACGGCCAGCGCGAACGCGCCCACCGGTGCGGCGAGCAGAATCCAGCGCACGATCACGCCCGACGCGTCAGCGATCGCGCGAAAGACGTCGGCGACCGGCGCGCGTCTCTGGGAGTCGAGCCGCGAAAGCGCCAAGCCGAAGACGAGTGCGAAGACGATGAGCGGCAGCATCGCGCCGTCCGCCGCGGCTTTGAGAATGTTCGACGGCACCAGCCCCGCGACCCACGCGCCGAACCCGGGCAGCGGCGCGGACGATGCATCACCCGCGCTCGCGCGCAGCGACGCGGCCGATGCTGCGTCGACGTGCAATAACGAGTAGAAGGGCGGCGCCACGAGCAGCCCGAACGCCGCGATCGCGACGAGAAAAATGATGAACGTCACGATCGCGCGCCGGCCGAGCCGGGAGAACATCGCCGCGCCTTCGCGCGACGCGATCGTGGCGACGAGCAACGACACGACCAGCGGCACCACGGTCATTCGCAGCGCGTTCACCCACAGCGTGCCGATTGGCTCGACGGCCGACGCGAACACCCGGCCCGCCGATGAATTCGTCCAGGCGATGCCAAGACCGACGACGAGACCGAGCGTGAGCCCGATCAGCGCGCGACCGGTGGACGATGGCGTCTTGATGCGCGAAGCTCGCGGAGTTTGGACGTTATGCGGCGGTGGGATCGTGCTGCGCGTACGTGCCGACCATCGCCACGGGTTCGCCTTCGCTCATCGCGGGCGATGCGACCACGTACAACACGACGCCGTCGATCGGTGCGCGCAGTTCGGCGATCGACTCGCCGAAATAATCCGTCAGGCGGCCGAGGAGCGCGCCGCTCGTCACGATGTCGTTGGGCCGAACGGCGGGGTACCACAAGCCGGTGCCGGGACTCGTGAGCACTTCCGACGGCTCGATCCACCTGGGCTCGACCATCGCGCGCGCCCCGGCGAGCATGCCGAGGTATCGCATGACGCGAACGGCGCCGCGGACGTTGAGCGCGACCATGTCTTCGGTCGGCACGCCAAGCTCGCCCGCTTCCGTGGTGACCGCGGGTTTGCCGCGGACGTGCGCGGTGTTGGAGCAAAAGAGCGATGCGTCGCGATTCGCGGGTCGTCCGCGATCGACGACGATGTGATCGAGACCGAACGCGAGCGCCATCTCGCGCGCCTTCGTGTCGACCGCGTCATCGAGACCGAGCTTGTTCCAATAGGAGTAGGGCCGCAGGGCTTCGTTGCCGTCGCCGGAATGGATGTCGACGAGATAATCGCACTGGTCGATGACCTGCGTGGTGATCGCGTGGGCGATCCGCTCGGACGACGTTCCGTCGGCGCGGCCGGGAAACACGCGATTGAGATTCTTCCAATCGTGCGGCCCCCGGTAAATGGTGCGGCGCTGAAACGACGGCACGTTGACGATGTGGACGAGAATCAGGGTACCCGTCAATTGGTCGGGCTGAATCTCCGCGCGCACGCGCTGGAGGGCGACGATCGGGGACGGTTCCGAGCCGTGCGTACCGGCGATGAGCGCCAGCGTTGGTCCGGCGCGGACGCCGGTGACGATCGTGACCGGGATGCGCGCGCCTGGATCGCCGGTGTCCGGCACGTCGATGAATCCCGAAACCTTTTCGCCGGCGCGACCGGTGGCGGTGCCAATGGTGAGGACAGTCATGCGCGCCAAACCTTGCGGTTCGGGCGCGCATCGGCAAGGAGGTGTAAGGAACGCACGGGGGCGAAAAAAACTGGTTGCTGAACCGGCGGCGGCGTTGCAGGATTTCCATCATCATGATCGTGCGCCGCTCCATGAAGGACCTACCGCCAGTCGCGCCGCCTTCTGTCGACGCGGCGGCCGGTACGTCTGCTGGTACGTCTGTCGGAACGTCGCCCGACGAAGAAGGCGTGAACGCCGTTCTCGCGGAACAGGCGCGAACGCGCGGGCCGTCCGAATTGTGGATGACCACGATGGGCGGCGGCGTCAACGCCGTGCTGCTCTGGTCGCAGTTTCCGGGTCTGTACTGGCTGGCCGGCGCGTTCACCGCGATGACGGCGTACGGTGTATGGGGCCTGCTGGACCGGTCAATGAGCGTTCTGAAATTACGAAATGCTGACACACGAGCCGAGTTCACTTTTCTCAAGATCATGTCCACGCTGGCCGCGGTGAGCGGTTGGGCCGCGGCGCTGTTCGCCGTCGCCAGCCTCCTGACCACGCTTGTCGGTGGGCTGAGCATGCCGGGCCGCTAGAACCCCGAAAGCCACTCGAGCCGCTACATCCCTGGAGGAATCGTGAAAGTCTTGTCCGTGCTTCTGCTCTCGACGCTGCTCGTCTCGAGCGCGGGGGCCCAGGTGCATCGTTTCAACGGGCACATCGATCTTGGAGGCGCCATGACCGGCGGCGGGGATTTCGCCAACGACGGCGGGTATTTCGCCCGCGCCGGCGTCAACATTCCGGTCGGTCGCGAGGTCGCCTTTTCGCTGGACTTGAGCGGGTTCGATCACGCCCTCTCCAACCACTGTATCCTGACGACGGGTCAGCATTGCTCGCCCGATTTTCCAAACATGGCGGGTGCGACGGCGGGCATGGTCGTCGAGTTGACCGATCCCTTCGCCAACCACCCGATCACCGCCGTCCTTGGCGGAGGACCGTTCCGTCTGTCCAACACGCAGATTCCGGCCAACATGAGCTTTGGCGCGGAAGCGGGGGTGGAAGCGGTCCTGTATCGGCCGGCGCACAAAGCGCTGACGGCGGGCCTGCGCGTGCTCTACGTGTCGCACACCGACTTTGGCGCCTTCTGGGTCGCGCCGATCACGGTCGGGCTGCGCTTCTGGTAGCCGCGTAGCCGGATGGGCCGGCGGGTTGCTGCGCGTGAATTGAGAGAACTCTAAACGCGCACCAGCCGCCGCCGCTCCGCCAGTTCGGCCAACGACATCTCGACGGCGTGGAGGCAGCGCTGGACGCCGTCGACGCTGTGATCGCCCATGTGCCCCACGCGCACCGACGTGTCCTTCAGCTCGCCGTAGCCGCCGCCGATGGTGAAGCCGCGCGCCTTCACCGACTCCGAGAGCTCGGGACCCTTCATTCCGGCCGGCAGCATGATCACGCTGACGGTTGGCGAGCGCGAGTCCTCGGGCGCGAGCACGCGAATGTCGATGTTGCGGCGATCGCGCACCACGCTGACCCACTCGATCGTGGCGTCGCGCATCTGCAGGTGGCGCTCCCAGCGACGCTCGATGCCTTCGCGGCCGATGTCGCCGACCTGCATCTCCAGCGCGTACAGCAGCGACGTCGCCGGCGTACTCGGCGTCTGATTCTTCTCGGCGTATTTGTCGTACTGCAGAACGTCGAAGTAGAAGCCCCGATGGGCCACGCCGCGCGCGCGCTCGATGTAGTCGGTAGACGCGACGGCGAAGGCGAGTCCCGCCGGCAGCGCCATGGCCTTCTGTGACGCCGTGACGAGGAAATCGATCTGCCATGCGTCGAACATCAGCTCCGCGCCGCCCGCGCCGGACACGCTGTCGACGATGGACATCGCGCCGTGCTTGTGGGCGAGCGCCGTCACCGCCTGAACGTCGGTGAGCACGCCCGTCGAGGTTTCGGAGTGCGCGACCGTGACCGCGATGAAGCGGCTTTTCGCGAGCGCCGCTTCGACGGCGTTGAGATCGAACACGCCGCCCCACGGGACGACGACGCGTTCGACGTCGCGCGCGCACGATTCGGCGACCTGCGCGAATCGCTCGGAGAAGCCGCCGTTGACGAGCGAGAGAATCCGGCCTTCGGGGAGATTGCGAATCGCCATCTCCATGAAGCCCGTGGCCGATGCCGCGCCGATGTAGACCGGTCGCGCCGTGAGAAAGATGTCGCGCAAGCCCGCTTCGATGCGCGCGAACATGGCTTCGAAGGCGCGGCCGCGATGTCCCATGATGGGCCGCACCATCTGGGCAAGGAGCGCGGGGCGAATCTCGGTCGGCCCGGGGACGTAGAACGTTCCGAATTCGGCGTCGGTCATTGTCGAAATGTACTCCGCGGAACGGTCTTCAGCGCGTAAGCACTTTGCCCGCCGTCACCCCGTTGTATTTCCCGTCGTCGATCTCGACGGTGCCGTTCACGAGCACGTACTTCATCCCCACGGCGAGCAGGGTCGGCTGCTCGTAGGTCGAGCGGTCGGCGAAGAGGCGCGGATCGAAGGCGATGACGTCGGCCATCATGTTCGGCGCGATCACGCCGCGATCGGCGAGCTGGAGAATCTGCGCCGTGCGAGCGCTGCTGCGGCGCACCGCCTGCTCCAGCGTGAGCACATGTTTTTGCATGACGTACTCGTGAATCAACTTCGGGAACGTGCCGTATTTTCGCGGGTGGCCGTCGCTGCCGTCTGAATCGGTCGTGATGAAGTCCTGGCGCATGAAGTTCTCGATGTCGCGCTCGTTCATGTTGAACGATGCGACGCTGGCGTCACCGGCGACGATGATCTGCATCGCGGCCTCGATCGGCGAGAGATTCCGGCGGCGTGCGACTTCGTCCAGGCGTTTGCCGCGAATCGACGTGTCACCGCCGGTGATGAGCAACGTGTTCGCGCCGCCGCGGCGGCGCATGTTTTCGGTCATCTCGGTCACGAGCCGCGCGTGCGTCGCCGGATCCTTGATGCGCGCCCGCAGCGAATCGCGTCCTCCGATCTCGGCCCAGCGCGGCAGCAACGACGCGCCTACGCTCGTTCCCGACGCCGTATATGGATACTGGCTCGCCGTGACGTCGATGCCGGCCGCGCGCGCGTGTTTGAGCATCGCGATCACCGTGTCGCTCATGCCCCAGACGTCCACGCCCAGCGCCTTGATGTGCGAAATGTGAACGGGCATTCGCGTTTCGCGTCCGATGCGAATGACCTCGTCGACGGCCGCGAGCAGCCCGATCGTGTACGAGCTCTCGTCGCGAATGTGTGAGTCGTAGATGCCGTGCTTCGCCGCCGCCACCGAGGCGAGCGCGATGACCTCGTCGGTCGAGGAATAGCTGCCGGGCGCGTAGTACAAACCCGTGGACATGCCGATGGCGCCGGCGTCCATCGCGCGGCCGACGAGCGTGCGCATCGAGTCGAGCTGCGCGGGCGTTGGCGCGGAGCCCGACATTCCCATCACCGCGCCGCGTACCGAGCCTTGCCCGATGTACACGGCGGCGTTCGTGCCGATGCCGTTCCTGCGCCAGCCCGAGAGCTGCGCGGCGATGTCGATGGGGCCCCCGCCGTCGTTGTTCGTGACGACGGTCGTGACACCCTGCATGAGATATGGCAGATTGGATTTGCGCGCGGAGCTCGAGAGATCGCCGGCCGTATGGGTGTGGGGATCGATGAAGCCCGGCGCGACCACCAATCCTGTTGCATCGATCGTCCGGGCGGCCGTCACGTGCGCTGCCGCCGCGTCCCCGACGAAGGTGATGCGATCCGCACGAACGCCGACGTCGGCGCGCCGTGGCTCGGCGCCGGTGCCGTCGACGAGCGTTCCGCCGCGAATGAGAATGTCGACACGTTGTCCGCTTTGCTGCGCCGCCGCCGGCGCCGGCCCGGCCGCGAGAACCACCGACGCCGTACACACCGCAATGCAAGTGAAAAGTCGCATCCCCAACGATGGCGCGGCTGTGCGTGACACGCGAGGGGCACGCGCTTTTTCCAACCTCCCCGCTCGATCGTCTCCGGTATATGCGCTTCGGTGACGTCGTCCTCACCGCGCTCACCCAGATCCGCGCCAACAAGCTGCGGTCGTTCTTCACGCTGCTCGGTATCATCGTGAGCGTGGCGTTTCTGGTCGCCGTCGTCGCGGTGATTCAGGGCATGAACGCGTACGTGAAAGAAAACATCGCGGACGCCATGATCGGGACGAACACCTTTCAGGTGCGCCGGCTACCGATCAACCTCGGCTTGATCGAGGACGACGACTGGCTGCGCATGCAGCGCCGACCGAAGATCTCCAACGCTGACGCGGACGCCGTGCGCGCGGCGCTGTCAGGCGCGGCGGCGATCTCGGTCCAGTCCGGATTCCCGACACCGCGCAGCGACGTCCTGTACGGCGATCGCACGCTCGGCTCCGTCAACGTGTTCGGTGTGTCGCCCGAGTACCAGCAGGTGCAGGACTATCGCTTTCAGTACGGCGATCCGCTCACCGAAGTCGACGTGCGCGAGCGCCGGCTCGTGGTCGTCGTCGGCGCGGACATTACCGACAAGCTGTTCGATGGCCGCAACCCCGTCGGAAAGCAGATTCACGTGCACGGGTTGCCGATGACGATCATCGGTACCATCGCCGCCAAGGGCCGCGTGCTCGGCCAATCGTTCGACGGCTTCGTGATGCTTCCCATCTCGACGTTCGAGGCGATGTACGGCCGTCGCCAGACGACGACGATCTCGGTGAAGATGTCCGAAGCGAAGGACGTCGCGCCCGCCATGCAGCGTGCCGAAGAGGCAATGCGCGTCGCACACCATCTTCGCCCCGGCGAGTCGAACAATTTCTCGATCGAAACGGCCGACGCGCTCGTCAACTTCTGGAAGCAGCTCACGCGGGTGCTGTTCACGGTCGTTCCGGCAATGGTCGCGATCGGCGTCGTGGTCGGCGGGATCGTGATCATGAACATCATGCTGATGTCGGTGCGCGAACGAACGCACGAGATCGGGCTGCGGAAATCCGTCGGCGCACGACGCACCGACATTCTCCGGCAGTTTCTCGCGGAGTCCGTTGCGCTCGCACTGCTCGGCGGCGCGCTAGGCGCGACGGCAGGTTGGGCGTTTGCCGCACTGATCGCCGTCGCGTCGCCGTTGCCGGCGCGCGTCACCACGTGGTCGATCGTCGTCGCGCTCCTTCTCGGCGCCGGCGTCGGCGTGATCTTCGGCGTTTATCCTGCGTCGCGTGCCGCGCGCCTCGATCCCATCGCCGCCATGCGGGCCGAATGATGCGACGCGCGCGATCGTGGTTGCGCGTCGGCGATCAATTTCGCGAGAACGTCGCAACGGCCATGGCGTCGCTCGCCGCGGCGAAGGGCCGATCGGCGCTGACGGTGCTTGGCGTCGTGCTCGGTGTGGCGACCGTGATGGCCATGGCCACTATCGTCTCGGGCATCCGCGATCAGATCGTATCGACGATCGAGATCGCGGGGCCAACGACGTTTTATGTCGTGAAGGTCTGGTCGCAGACACCGCTCAATCCGCAGGATCTTCCGGCGTGGGTGCGCATTCGCCCTGACCTCGGACCGGACGATGCGGAGCGCATCGCGAAGCTGCCCGAGATCAAGTATGCGGGGATCTGGGCGCAGATTCAGAATCGCACCGAATACAACGGCGTGCGCACCAACCTGGGCGTCATCATGGGCGCGGATTCGCGCTTCACCGAAATTCAGGGCGGCGACCTGACCGACGGCCGGTGGTTCACGCATGCCGAAGAGATCAGTGGTGCGCCGGTGATCGTGATCGCGGTGGACGTGGCGAAGAAGTTATTCGGCGCCATCCAGCCGATCGACAAATGGGTGCGTGTGGGCGGGCGTCCGTTCCATGTGATCGGCATCTATCAGGAAGCGGCGAACATCTTCAATCCGCCGGGCCAGCAGGTGCATTGCATCATCCCGTATCGGACGATGGATCACCAATTCCTCATCGACAAGACGAACGCGTTGTTCGTCCCGGTGAAGCCGCGCCCGGGCGTATCGGTGTCCGCGGCCGAGGAGGCGGTGACGATCTCGATGCGTGAGGCGAGACGCCTTCGGCCGGGCGACCACGACACGTTCGACATGATCACGCAGGATCAGATCCTCGACACGTTCAACAAGATCACGGGCGTCTTCTTTCTCGTGATGATCGTCTTGTCGTCCGTCGCGCTGCTGGTGGGCGGCATCGGCGTGATGGCCGTGATGATGATCAGCGTTACCGACCGTACGCGCGAGATCGGTATCCGAAAAGCCGTCGGCGCGACGCGTCGGGACATTCTTCAGCAATTTCTCATCGAAGCGGCGGCGCTCACCGGGACGGGCGGCATCATCGGTGTGATCGCCGGGCTGCTGCTCGGGCGTCTGGCGAGCACGTTGATGAGCGTGAACGGAACGACGCCGATCGGTCTGACGCTGCTCGCGGTTGCCGTGTCGGTGACCATCGGATTGGTCTTCGGCGTGTTGCCGGCGCGGCGCGCGTCGTTGCTCGATCCGATCGAATCGCTGCGATACGAGTAGCGACGGGGTTACGCCCGCGCCACGCGCATCACTTCGTCGATCGTCGTGATACCGTCGCGCGCCGCGCGAACGCCGTCATCGAGCAGCGTGCGCATGCCCTTGGCGACCGCCATGGAACGCAGCTCTTCCGAGCCGCGCCGCCGCTGCATCTCCAGGCGAAGCTCGGCGTCCATCACCAGCAGCTCGTAGACGCCGGTTCGTCCGCGAAACCCGGTGCCCCGGCATTCGTCGCACCCCACACCCCTCCACACGCGCGTGAGGCCGAGCGCCTCGACGTCGAGGCGGCGGCTGACCGATTTGTCGGGCCGTGTTTCCGTCTTGCAGTTGGGACAGATGACACGCACGAGACGTTGCGCGAGTACGGCGTCCACCGTGCTGGCGACGAGGTACGCGGCGACGTCCAAATCGAGCAGACGCGTGAGCGCGGTCGGTGCGTCGTTGGTGTGCAGCGTCGACAGCACGAGGTGACCGGTCAACGCCGCCTGCGTAGCGATCTGCGCCGTCTCGGCATCGCGGATTTCGCCAACGAGAATGATGTCCGGGTCCTGGCGCAGCAGCGCGCGCAGCGCGCCCGCGAACGTCATTCCAACTTTCTCATTGACCGGGACCTGCGGCACCCCGGTGAGCTCGTACTCCACGGGATCTTCGACGGTGAGGATCTTCTCTCGCCCCGTCTTGATCATCTCGACGGCCGCGTAGAGCGTCGTCGTCTTACCCGATCCCGTCGGCCCGGTGACCAGCACGATGCCGTGCGGGCGAGAGACGACTTCTGTAAACAGCTCGAGCGTGTCGGGCGCCATGCCCAACTCGAGGAGCGAAATGCGTCCGCGCTCCTTGTCGAGCAATCGCAGTACGACGCTCTCGCCGCGCAGCGTGGGAACCGTCGAGACGCGCACGTCCACCTGGCGATTCTGCAGGCGAAGCCGAATGCGTCCGTCCTGCGGTAGTCGTCGCTCGGCGATGTCCAGCTCGGCCATGATCTTGAGGCGGCTGATGATCGCGGCCGTGAGGTGCGGCGGCGGCGACGGTGCGTTCTGGAGCACGCCGTCGATGCGGTAGCGAACGCGCAGTCCGTCCTGGTACGCCTCGAGATGCACGTCGGACGCGCGTGCATCGAGCGCTTCGATCAACAGCAGGTTCACCAGCCGAACGACCGGGGCTTCGTTGGCGAGGTGCAGCAGATCGTCGAGCGGAATTTCGTCGGCGTCGATCGCGCGAATCTCGCCGGTCAGTCCCGCGATGACCCCTTCGGCCGTCGCCGCTTCGGGCGCGTACAGTCGGCGGATTGCGGTGCGCAGATCGTGCTCGTCGTACCGCTCGAGCGAAATCCCGGCGCCGAAGAGCAGGCGCAAGTCGTCGAGTGCAAGTGCGTCGACGCGATCGAGCCACGTGCCGACGGCGAGTACGTCGCCATCGAGGCGCAGCGGAAGCACACCGTGCTGTTCGAGCCAGTCGGCCGAGAGCGCGGTGGTGAGCCGCTCGACCTCGAGCAGTTCCGTGGACGGGTGCCGCGTGTCGCTTACCGCCATACTTCAGGCTTGGCGTCGGGAAGTTCGGGCGGGCGCCGGACCGGCGGCGTCATGTTGTTTTTCTTCGTCGTGTCCGGCTTGGCCTTGAGCGTGTCGGTCGCCGGGATGATGTGGGGGCCGACGTTCACATCCTTGAGCAGTTCGCTGCCGCCGCGCACTGCGTCGCGGAGCTTGTCGATGTCGTCGTCGCTCGAGATGATGTGCGGCGTGAGGAACAGGAACAGCTCGCTCGTCTCGTCGTTCCGCGTGTAGTTGCCGAACAGGAGCGGGCCGATGAGCGGAATGCGGCTGAGGATGGGAATCCCGGAGACGTCGGTGGAATGCGTGTTGTCGGCGAGGCCGCCAATGACCGTCGTCTGGCCGTCGCGAATGAAGACTTGTGTGGTCGCTTCGCGCTTGTTGATGACCGGCGCGTCGAACTGGACCTCGTTGCTCGCGCTGTTGTCCTGCTGCGACACCTGGAGATTTACATAGCCGTCGGGATTGATCGTCGGCGTGATCGTCAGCACCGTGCCGACGTCGATGTACTGCACGGTCTGCACGCGGCCGGTTGGATCGTTCGGCACGGTCTGCGACACCTGCACGAATGGGCGCGACGAGCCGACGTTCAGCGTCGCCTGGCGATTGTTCTGCGCGATGATGACCGGCAGCGACAGGACGCGAACGTTGCCACGCTCCTGCAACGCGGCGATCGCGACGTTGTAATTGATCGTGCCGTGGCCGCCCGTGAGTTGCAGAATGAAGTCGCGGGCGCTGGCTTGCGTCGGCGCGCTGGAGGAATCGAACGCGACCTTCGATCCGTTCGTTTTCCTCAAGCCTCCGGAGACGCCGATGTCGAGATCGTGCGTGCGCTGCACCTCCGCGATCGTGACTTCGATCAACACCTGCAGCGGACGCAAGTCGACGCCCTGAATGATCGCCTGAATGAGCTGCCAGTCGGAGTCGGTGGCGCGAACGAGGAGCGAGTTGCTCGACTCTTCCGCGATGATACGAATGTCGCCCGACTGGCTGGACAGCGCACCGGACGCTTGCGCGAACGCGTTCACGAGTGCGTTCTGAATTTGCGCGTTCGGATTGTTGCCGTTGATCCCGTTGTTTCCGTTGTTTCCGTTACCGAGACCTCCGCCATTACCCACGATGCCGCCACGCGCACCGCGGCCGACATTTCCCTGAATGGCCGGTGGGATGACGTTGATGTTGCCGGGCGTCGTGATGGTCGTGAAGCCGCCGTTCCCGTTCGGAAATGCCGCGCGCGTCGGAAACGTCGTCGAGGCGCCGATGAACAAACTCGTCAACACCGGTGCGAGCTGCACCGCGCTGGCGTGATGCAGCCGATACGTGAACAACCGCACCGCCTGCTGCTGATTCTGTGCCGCCAACTGCTGCGCGAACAACTCCTGCGCCGTCGGTCCGCGCTGCACCGGCTGCGGCGTCGGACCGGCGATCTGAATCAGCGTCGGCGATTGCGTGAACTTGAGGTTGTGGGCTTCGGCGAGACTGTGCAGCACGACCGCCATGCTGTCGCGCGACACCGGCTGCCCCATGTGCACGGTCACGCGTTCCGACGGAATGTTCGTCAGGATCACGTTGAGGTTCCCCGCCGCCGCCAGCGCGTTCAGCACGACTTTGAGATCCTGCTCCTCGAAGTCGAGCATGACGCCGGTCGGCGCTTGCCGTTTCGTCGTGTCCTGCTTCGCCGGCGTCTGCAATCGTTGCTTGTTGCCTGGCGCGCCCGACGTACCGCGGCTCGGCGGCGCGCCGCGCTGCGCGCCGGCGCCGTGCACGACGGCTCCGGCGAGCACGCCGGCAATGAGTGTTCTGTGAAGTGTCCGCATGTCAGGTCCCTGGCTTGGTCACGGTGAGCTCGGCGCGCGTGCCGGTGCTGCTCAACAGCACGACCTTGCCGCGCGAGATTCCCTTCACCACCCACTCGCCAATCTTGTCGCCCACGACGACCAGCTTGGGGGATTCAGTTCCGAGTTGCAGTGTTGCGAAGTTGCGTCCGTCGTTGCCGACCGCCGTGCCGAGCACGAACGGCTTCGCCGGCTCGGCGGCCACCTTGTCGTCCTCGGTCGACTCGCCCGGCATGCGATACGGCGTGTCGGGCGCCGAGCGATCCGACGCGAACAAGTCGTTGTCGACGGCGGCCTGAATGTCAGCGGGCGGCGGCGAGGGCATGTGATGCAGCGACCCCTGCGCCGTTACGCTCGCCAGCGTCGCGGCCGGAATCTCGGGCAAGGGCGGCGTGCGTACCGCCTGCACGACTTCCCACAAGAGCGCCGCGGAAGTCGCAACGACGGCGACGAACGCGATGCGCATCGCCGGCGTGCGCGTGAGATCTCGCACGCTCGTCATGGTGTGTCTCCATTCGACGCGCGAGCCGCGGGCGCGACCGGAGTGGCCGCCGCTGGTGATGTGCCACCGGACGGCGACGAAGATTCGCCGACGGCAAATCCGGAGATCGTCGCGACGATCGACAGTGTCTCGGCGCCTTTCTCATCCGCGCGCGCATTGTGCGAGATGTCGAGCCGGTCGACGCGCACGAGCTTGGTGCCGCGCTCGAGCGCCTGGAGAAACGCCATCGTGCCGTTCAGATCCGACTCGGCCCGAATCTCGATGCGCAGCGTTCGCAACCCGTCGGTCGCCGGCAGCGCGGGACGTGTTCCCGCATCCTGCAACCACACGCGTGATTCGCGCGCAACGTCGCCGACATACGCGGCCAGCTCCGCGCTCGCCATGACGTCGTCGCGTCCCTCGAACAGTCGCGGGCGCACGGAGCGCATCGCGGAGTCGGCGGCGTGCTGCAATTGAGGATTCTGATGCGCCGACGCCACGGCAGCCCGCTCGCGAGCCAGTGCCGCGCGCTCGCTCTCGAGTTGATCGCGCAGATCGCCGACGGCGCTTTGATACGGCCGCACCCCCCAGATGAAGAGCAATCCGGGAAGAAGAACCAGCCCGCCGAGTGTAATGGCTCGGCGGTCGCGGACGCTCATCGTGCTCCACTTCATGGCGTTCTCCGCGACGTAGGGCCGTTCGCGGCGGCCGCGGTCACGGGCCCGGTAGCCGGCGGAGCGATGCGCCCCGCGATCGTGAATCGATCGAGCGTCGTGCCGTCTTCCTGCTGGTCGCGTCGCACCGGCGCCGCCGACTTCACGTCGACGAACACCTTCGACTGCTGCAGCGCGTCGAAGACGCGGGCCGCATGCTCGGCCAAGCCGTCGACGATTAGAGAATCCTGACGGGCGCGAATTGCGGTGAGATACGCCTCGTCCGGCATCGCCTCGCTCAGCGTGGCGATGATGCGCGACCAATGCGGGCTCGCGCGCTCGATTGCATCGAGCGTTGTGACGTGTCGCGACGTGACGTCGACGTTCGAGCGGCCCATGAGCGTCGACGACAATTGCGGCCGCAGTCGCGCGCGTTCGTCACGGACGACCTGCAGCTGATGACGCAGGCCCCACAGGTGAATACCGGCGGCCGCGACGACGAGAACGGCCGCCGCGGCCCACAACGACAATGTCGTGTGCTGCGCGCGTTGACGCTCGACGGCGACCGCGTCGATGCTTCGAAGCGTCGGACCGACCTCGCTTCCCGCAAAGTGCGCGGCGAGGAGTGCGACGTCGCCCGCGCTTCGCACAAACTCGCCCGATGGCGACATCAACGTGATGCTCGATCCGGCGAGTGCCGCGCTCAGCGCCTTCCGCGGTGCATCCTCACCGATGATGCCCACTTTATTTGATGATCCGAGCAGCTCGGCGATCATCGCGGCGTCGGCCGTTCCGCCGCGGAATCGGCGAACCGCGGTGAGTCGGCCGCTCTCGAGCTGAAGCAGATCTGTGCGATCCGCCGTCGCGATCAACGCCGCTCCTGATTGGCGCGCAAAGGCCGGCCAGAGCGAAAGCGCCGCGGCGGCCCACGCACTTTCGGCAGGCGCGATACTCTCGACCGTCCATCCGGCCTGTTGCGCGACCGCGCGAATCGTGGCGATGAGTCGCGCGTTCGCGGCCGCGGCGATCACCGGTGTCGGCGCGCCGCGCGTGCGCTTGCCGGCGACCGTCGCACCGACCACCTGCGCGGCGCGTGCATTCACGAAGTAGCGCGCCGCGTGGCGCGACAGCGCTTGATGCAGATCGTCGTCGTTGAGGGGCGGCAGCTCGAGCCGCCGCACTTCGGTGAGCGGCGGCAGCAGCACGATCGACAATGTGCGACTCGTGCCGTTGGTGTCGCCGATCGCGCGCGCGAGATCGCCAAGCGCCGAGGCAAGCGACGACCAACTACTTCCGTCCGCCGGCGGCGGCTCGAGCGTTGCGCGCCACGCCCGATCGGCGTCGCCGCGCAGGCGGATATCGACCGCGCACAGCGCCGTCGGCGAGAGCGCGATTCCCGTGCGCACTCGTTTCCTCGCGGCGCCCGGAGGCACGCTCACCGTCGCGTCCCGCGTCACCATGATTTGTAGGAAATGGTGGCGCTGTTGTTCAGGCGACGTATGTCGGCGATGAGACGCGTGGGCTGCGATTGCGGGCCGGTGCGCGCGAGGATCGTGAGCTCGATCATGTCGGTTTGTGTCGTCGCTCGCGTATTGAGCTGCGCGGCAGATCGCGCCCGTGCGGCGATCTGTGCCACGCCGCCGCGTCCGACCTGGGGGAGCACGTCGTTGATGTTATTGATGCGCCTGCCCTGCGAGCGCATTTGCAGGATGGTATTGAGAATGGCGTCCGTCATGCCCGGCAGCACGCGCAATACCGCCGCGGGTGCCGTGTTGATGTTGACGAGACCGGTGCCGCGCGTCGTGAAGTAGGGGCTGGCCTCGGCGTAGATCTCGGGAGTCATGCCCATCACGTCGCGCAGCTCTTCGACTTCGCGAAACGGCGAGTTCGTCGGCAGCGACAACATCTCCGCCTTGATGTACGCGTCGCGCTCGGCACCATTCGGCCGAGGAATGCTGTCGGCGTCACGCCAATCCATGATCGATTGGGCGAGCTGCGTCGATTTTTGATAATCCTTCAGCAGATAGCTGAAGAACGTTTGGAAGTCATTCTCGGTGAGCTGATTGATGTTGAGCTGTTCGCCCAGGTCGTGCGCCTGTACCTCGACGTCGATACTGTCGACTTGTATCGTACCCGTATAGATCGAGTCGATGTCGAGCCACGGGTCGAATGACCGCAGGCGCTGCGCATTGCTTCCACTCGGCGCGACCCGAAGCGCGTAGTCGAGCTTCGCCTCGATCAAGGCGAGCGCGCCGGTTGCCAATGCGCGCTGCACGCCCCGCTCGGAGACGAGAATGCCCACCGTGCGCCGTTCGTGCGCTTCGATGCTGAATTGCAGCGCGACCGTGGCGATCGCGACGACCATCCACAGCGCGGCGAGCAATGCGACGCCGCGACGATTGGAAGGTGCCATGCGCGAGATCATCGGGCCCGCCCGTTGATCGTCACCACGTTGCTGGGGATCGGGAAGATCATCGGCACTTCGAGAATCGCCGGCAACGGTCCATGCGGTCCGTGCAGGAACGTAAGTCGCACCGCGAGGGGTGAGCTGAGCGTGGCCGCCTGCGTGGAGTGAAACCAGCGATTCGTTCGGCTGTCGAGATACTCGACGTTGAGCGTATCGATCGTCGAATCGAGCATCTTGCGCACGAGCGGCTGCTGCGCGTTCGGCTGATACTCGATCGTCAGTCCTTTCTCCGGCGTCGCGTCGTCGGCATCGATGTACATGCGCATGCGCACGCTGCCAACGCCCGCGGGATTCGGCGCCGTCGTCGTAAACGTGATCTCGTCGCCCGCCGCCTGCGCCTGCGTCACGTTGACGAGGCTGCCGCCGGTGCTCGACATCGACATGCCGCCGCCGCGCAGTCCCCGCGGACCACCGCCCTGCTGGATCTGCACCGTCCCGGCATACATCCACGATTCGACGATGTCGCGCAGTGCGCTCGAACGCTCGAGCGCCACGGACGCGGTCTCGATCGTACGACGATGATCGATCACCGACCCGAACGCGCCGGCCCCCGCCGCGGCCATCATCCCGGTGATCGCAAGCCCGATCACGAGCTCCATGAGCGTCATGCCGCGGCGCGGTCGAGCGGCTTTCATCGGCGGCTCACCACGGGCGGTATGCGATACTGATACGATTTGAGCGTGTACTCACCGCCGGGCCACGTGACGATCACGCGAACGTCGTAGACACCCGCCTGATCGGCGAACGGCGTCGACGTCGTCTTCCACGCATACTCGTCGAGCGGCTTCGCGAACTTGCCGCTTTGCACGGAATCCGGAAGCGATTGCAGCTCGCGATCCGTGAGCAAATTCAAAAACTCGAGGCGCGACGTCGCGAGCGCTTCAGCCTCGATCGCTCGCTTCGAGCGCGCCGCCGTTCGCATGTCGCCCCCGACCGCCTCGAGCGCGCTGACCGCGGTCATGCCGACGATGGCGACCGCGACGACCGCTTCCATGAGTGAGAATCCGGCGCGCACGCGACGCTTGCTAGAGCGAATCCGCACGCGCGACTCCGCTCCAGGGGTCCACGCGCACGGTGCGCATTCCCGCGCCGCGTACGATCACGGTGTCGGCGAAGGCCGCGCCGGCCGGCCGAAATACGTAATGCAGCCGCGGCTGGTCCGTCACGAGTGTTGCCGACATGCCGATGTCGAGCACGCCGGTCGCCAACGTGCCCACGCCATAGGCGCCCGACGTATCCAGTTGATACTTGAGCGTCGTTGGATCGAGCCGCAGCGTTACCGTTGCGTTGTAGTCGATCGCGGCCTTGCGCGCATCACGCAACAAACCCACAACGGCGTCGGCGCCGGTTTTCGGGCGTTCATCCACGAGCCGCGCGAACGCCGGCGCGGCGAGCGTGGCGGCGATGCTCATCACGAGCAGCACCATCGTCAGCTCCCAGAGCGTGAACCCGCTCCGCCGCGCGCACCGCGAATGGCTCATTTGAACGAGTTCGCGTTGATGCCGTAGATCGCCTGCAGCAACGACAGCGCGACGAAAGCGACAATGGCGCCAAACATCACGATCATCGCCGGCTCGGCGAACGTTGCGAGGCGCTGCGTGGCTCGTTCGGTACGCTCCTCGAAGATGTCCGCCGCCTTCATCAGGAATTCGCGCAATTGCCCGGCGTCTTCGCCGACGCCGACGAGCTGCGCGAGCATCGGCGGAAACAGCCGACTGTCGCCGAGCGCGCCGCGAAGCGAGCTGCCTTCGCGCACACGCGTGCGAATGCGCAGCGTGTCGTCGCGCGCGACCGGATCGCCGATCGATTCGATGGTGTCATCTAGCGCGGTGAGCAGCGGCGCGCCCCCGCCAAGCAGTACGCCGACGAGCCGCGCGAATCGGCCGGCCAGCGCATAGCGTCGCAACGTGGCGACGCCGGGAAGCGCGAGCAGCACGTTCGACCACACACGCCGGCCGTCTTCCGTGTTCGCGACCCAGGCCGCAAAGGCGGCAATGGCGAGGGGCACGAGAAAGAGGAACGGCCATCCGCGATGCAGCGCCGAGGACAGCGCGAGCAGCGTGGCGGTGGATCGTGGCAGCTTGGCGCCGCTGCCCTCGAGCAGCGTAACGAAGCGCGGCAGCACGAAAAACAGGAGCACCGTCACCGCGATCGAGCCGGCGGTGGCCAGCAACAGCGGATAGATCGCCGCCGACAACACTTTTCCGCGAAGCTGCTCGTCGCGCTCGAGCTGTTGCGACAGCCGAGCGAACGCGGCATCGAGGTCGCCGCTCTTTTCGCCGGCGCGCACCAGTCCCACGTAAAGCGGCGAGAACAACGAGCGGTGCTCAGCCAGCGCCACCGAGAGCGGATCGCCGCGTTCGACGCGTTCGCGCACGGCTTGCAGTGCATCGCGCACGTCGCCGGTCGCGACGCCGGACGCCGCGTTGAGCGCGTGGGCGAGCGGCATGCCGACCGGAAGCAGCGCGGCAAGCGCGCGCGTCACCTCGAGCACCTCGCGGCGGCGGCCGATGCGAAACCCGCTGCGCTTGCCCGCGTTCGCCGTCGCGGATTCGGCGACGTCGACCACGAACAGGCCGCGCTCCTCCAGCGTGCGCGTCAGCGCGCCGGTGCTGGCCGCCTGCGCGTGCCCACGCGTGCGCTTTCCCGTTCCGTCGACTGCTTGGTAGGCGTAGGTGGGCATTAGAGATTGCTAAAGGAAGGAGATCCTTCGCTGCGCTCAGGATGACAACAGGTGACTGCGCTCAGGATGACAACGGGTGACTGCCCTCAGAATGACAACGGACGCTTAGTCACTTCCAGCTCGTGATGTCCGCATCCTCGCCGTCGCCGCCCGGCTTGCCGTCCAAGCCATACGACAGGAGGTCGTAGCCGTTCACGTTCTGCTGCCCGGGAAAGAGGTAGATGTAGGCCCGGTTCCAGGGATCGGCCGGCACCGGCTTTCGCAGGTAGGGTCCGCGCCAGTTCTCCGGGGGATCGATCGTCGGCTTCTCCCAGAGGGAGTTGAGGCCTTGCTCCGTGCTCGGATAGTGCCCGTTGTCCAGACGATACGCGTCGAGCGCCGCGCTGAGCATCTCGATCTGCGACTTCGCCGTGGCATCCTTCGCCGCGCCGACGTGTTGGAAAATGTTTGGCGCGACGAGTGTGGCCAGGATCGCGATCACCACGATCACGACCAGGATCTCGATGAGCGTGAAGCCGGAACGCATCGAACGTATCGAACGTATCGAACGCATCGGGCGGCGAAGCGCGACGCGCCGCCCGCGCGCGGAAAGGAAAGGCATCGTCTGTCGGGAGAACGTGAGACTACGAAGCGTTGGACACCCGGGACCCGGAAACAGTTTTCCCGCAGAGAGTTAGGCGACCCGTTCACCACAACGTTAAGACGCGGGCGTTGGTGTCGTTAGATGGTTATGCCCATCTTCATCCCATCCTAACGAAGGGACACGCGTCTACTTGGACACCCGCGACAACGGATGGTTGCTTGGAACGGCCGCCCCGACCCCTGCCTTTGGACTACGGGCAGGGGGAGCGCTTCGTTTTGGCGCTTCCGGGGTGGCGCCGTGGCTTCGGCGAGTTACCGAATGCGCGTCACGCGACCGAAGGAATCGATCGTCGACTGCTTGCCCCGGAACCCGTCGTTCATCACCGAGACGGTGGCGGCCCCGGGCGCCAGGGTCGACTGAATCGACAGCGTGAGACTCAGCGGGTCGGCCGCCGCCATGTTCACCGAGTACCCAAGATCCTGCAGCGACCCGATCGTGACGACGCTCAGCGGATTGGTGCCGCTGTTCAGGAAGCCGGTCATCAACTCGTTGCGCAGCACGCTCTCGCGCCAGTGCGCATTGATCGTCCCCGACCCACCCGTGTTCTCGACGGGCACCTTCTGACCCAGCGTGTACGTCGCGCCGCCGACCTGGTTGAACGCCGCAACGGCCGCGGTTCCGCTGAAATACGTGTCGTTGACCACGCTCGACGTCGACTGATTCTGCAGCAGGCCGAGCGTCGTCCACATCGTGCCGATGCCAAGCACGTGGCCCATCTCGTGGAGTATCACCGCGTTGAGCGTGCCGTTCGCCTCGAGCGTCGCCATGTCGGCCACGTCAAAGCTCATGTTGCCGAGTACGGGCAATCCGCCGGTGCGTCGAAAGCACCATCCCGCGGAGCCAAGAATGGATCCCGCGCCATCGATTGGCTCGATGCCGGCGAAGATCATCACGTCGTCGATGGTCATGTTCGTCAAACTCGGCGTCCCGGTATCGCACGCGCCTTCGCTGATGTTCACCGGCACGTCGGGCAGCTTCGCGGTAATGATCGAACGCCACCGCGCCGCCGCGTTGACGAACGCGGCGCGCTGCGACGCCGTCATCGAGGTGCGATAACACAGTGTGATCGTGAACCCCGCCGCATTCGGCGGCTCACACGCCGCGGCGTTCAACTGCACCGCGCTGACGCCTGGCGTGCTCGCCGTGAGTGTGTTGAGCGTCGCGGTGGAGGCAAGAATCCACGCGCCGGGCGCCGCGACGCCCGATGTGTTTGTCTTCACGGTCGCCGAGGTCGAGCCACCGATCGTTCCGCCGTCCGACGCGGTGAACGTGATGGTAACGCCGGAAACGGGATTGCCGGCCGCATCGCGCGCGACGATGGACGGTGCATTCGGCACTGCGGTCCCCGCGGTTGCAGCCTGGTTCGCGCCCGCGCTCACGAACAGCGCACTCACCGCCGCGGGCGTCGTGGACGTCGCGGTGGCGGTGAACGTCACCGGCGATACGTTCGCGACCGTGGCCGTCAGCGTGTTCGTTCCCGCGGCGGAACCGAGCGTCCATCGGCCGACAGTCGCGACACCACTTGCATCCGTCGTCGTCGTCCCACCGGTCACCGAACCGCCGCCACTCGCGACGGCGAACGTCACCACCGCACCCGCGGCGGCGTTTCCCAACGCATCGGTGACCTTGACCGACGGCGCCGTCGCTACCGCGCTACCCGCCGCCGCTGTCTGATTGTTTCCCGCATTGATCTTCACACTACTCGGCGCACCACCAGTGGCGCTCGCGGTGAATGTCACCGACACGGCGCCGACACTGGCGATGAGCGATTTCGTACCGACCGTCGTGCCGAGCGTCCATCGGCCGGCGAACGCGATACCACTCGCGTTCGTTGTCGCCGTCGGGAATTGAATGCTGCCGTCACCGACGGGCGTGAACGTGACCGTCGCATTGCTCACCGGATTCGTGAACGCGTCGGTGACCAAGACCTGCGGCGCCGTCGCAAGTGCTGCGCCGGCCACGGCGCTCTGCTTGTCGCCGCCCGCCACGAGGACGTTGGCGGGCGCGCCGGCTACGGCGGTCGCCGAATACGTCAACGGCGCCAGACTGCCGGCGACCACGGTCAACTGCTGCGTCGACGATGCGATCTTGCCGAGCGTCCAGGTCGTCGCTGCAACACCGTCGTTGCCGGTGGTGACGGTCGTCGACGCGACGCTGCCGCCGCCCGACGCGATGGTGAACGTCACACCTTGATTCGCCACCGGCGAATTGAGTCGATCGACGACACGAACGCCGACGGGCTGAACGAGCGTCGTGTTGACGGCGCCGAGTTGTGCGTCGCCACCAAGCTTCTGGAGTGCGGTGGGAATTTGCGCGACGGTCACCGTGATGGTTGCCGTCGCCTTTCCAGATGTCGCCGTCACCGTCGCGGTTCCGTTCGCGGCGGCGGCGATCGTCGCCGTGCCGGCCGTACCCGTCACCAGCACGTTCGCCGCGCTTGCGGTCCACGTAATCGGCGCAGTGGCCATTGGCTGGCCATGCTGATCGTTGACGACCGCGGTCACGGTCTGCGTGGCGCCGATTGCATCGAGCGAAATGGCCGAGGCCGACAGCGTGAGCGTCGTGGCGACCGGCGGAGCAACTGAAGAATCAGAACACGCCGCGGCAAGGCCGAGCAATGCGGCCGCGGCGACAGTAAATGCACGTGCAGAAATTGCGAGCTTCGTCATGTAACTGAGACGCGCGCGCGGGCTGCGCCGCAACGCGTTTCTGCTCGCGTTTTGCGGGTGTTATGAGAGATGTCTGAGAGCTTACACGACGTCGAGTGGGCGATGCGGCTCGGCAGGAAGCTCGACGCGAATCGGATCGCCGCGGTGGATCTCTCCGTCGCGAACGACGACGCTCATGACGCCAGTTTTGCGGGTGATTCGGCCTGCTTCATCGCGCCCGATGACGGCGGAAAGCAAGCCCGACTGAAAGCGATCGATTTGTACGCACGGATTCCGGAGTCCTGTAAGCTCCACGATCGCCTCGGCTCCCATACAGAGGCGCGTTCCCTTCGGCAGTTCGAGAAGAGCGATGCCGCGCGTCGTGACATTTTCGCCCAACTCGCCGGGCGCAATGGAGAAACCGGCCTCGTGCAATTCATCCAGCAATTCCGAATGAATGAGATGGACCTGCCGCAAGTTCGGCTGGTTCGGATCGCGCGCGACGCGCGAGCGATGTTTCACCGTCACACCGCGATGCGCGTCGCCTTCAACGCCTTCCCCACGGATCAGCCGAATCGACGCGCACGGTTGTTTGCTGAATGAGTGCGCATCGCTGCGACTGACGGCGACGACCGTTCCCGAATACGGCGTCTCCTCTCGCGTTTCGTTCATGCGATTCGCGTTGGGAATGAGAGTGTGACCGCGGAACCGTTCGCGAACATGGCGTTGTGCGGACGATCGAACAGTACGTTGGCGAAAACATTACCGAACACCATCGCGCGGTCGCCGCTCAACTCGGCATCGGCGCACCGCTGCACCATCCAGGGCGCATGGCCGACATGGTACTCGATGGTCGAGCCGTCGCGCTGCGCGGTGTATCCCCAATGGCGCGTCGTCATGAATTCTTCGTCCGAGCCCGCCCGCGCGATTTGCGCGGTGGTCGACGGCCGCACGCGAAGTACGCCGTCTCGCGCGCGATATCGCCAGCCGTAGGTCGCGCCGTCGGCGCGAACGTCGCTGCTCATCTCCGCGCGCGCATACGGTTCGTTGTAGAGCATTTTCGCGGCACCCGCGATGAGCGGCGACGACACGAGCTCGCGGATGAACGTCACCCCGTGGCGCGTTTCGCCGGCCACCTCGCGCCGAACATAGAAGCGCAAGTTCACTTCAGTGAATTCGGCGTGCAGGGGAATCGGCACCCCGAGCGCACGCATTCGTTGAAAGAGAAACCCGACGACGCTGACGTAGGCGCCGCCCTCCCACAGATCGAGCTCCGTGCCGCGCGGGACGTACGGCTCGAGCACCAACGGATCGACCCGGTAGTTGAGCAGCGCGAGATGACGCCATTCGGCCGTCAGAAAGACGCGCGGCGACCGCGCTGTCACGGCGCGCGTCCTTCGTCCACGCACTTCACACAGGAGAGCGGTCGGCCAATCCAGCTCGCGCGCCCTTCGGGCGTAATGACCCAGGGCCGCTGCTGCCAGGGCGGATCATGTCGAACGTGCTGCGTGTGACCGCACTCGAGGTCGGCGACCCAATGCTGCTCGTCGTCGGTGTGAAACCCGACAATGCGTCGTGACATGCCAGGGCGATCGGCGAGCATTGGCTTATCTCCGCACCAGCAGCCCGGCCCAGTAGCGGCCCATCTGCCCGCGCTCGCCGCCGCCGATGACGTCGGCGCCGCGACGGCGCACGTCCTCCGATGAGATATCTCTAATGAATGCATCGAGCGACCGCACGGGGCCGAAGTGGTCGAACACATAGCCGAACGCGTCACGATACCACGCCAGCATGAAGCGCAGCTCGTCATCGGCGCGGCCGGCCGCCAGATCCGCATCCAACTGTCCCATGAGCTCGCGCACTTCGGTTTCCGGAAGCTCGGTGATGCCCGTGTCCACCGGCAGCGCGCCGAACGAAGCCCAGGCGACGAACACCGCGCGCTTCAACGCTTCGAGCGCGATGGCCGGGTCCGCGCTGTCACGAGCCAATTCTACATATGAGCGGAAGATCGCCGGATACTCCGCGTACATCCCGGAGCGCGTGATCTGCGCGTCGCGTTCGTCGATGGTGCCCGAGGCGCCGACGATGCTTGCGAGCACCGCCGATTCCCAATGCGCAAGCGCGGAAAGATTCATTCGGCTGTCACGCCCATCGCCCGACGCCCAGCGCTAATCCGCGGCGTCTCCGCTGGACTTCACCGCCGCCGCGGGTTGCGTCGCCATCACGCCGGCCGGCGCAGGAACGCCGTCACCCGGCTTCCGCTTGCTGAAGCCGCTGATCCACTTGCTCGCGCGATGACTCGCCGTATCCATATAGGTGTAGACGACCGGCGTCACGAACAGCGTGATGAACTGCGAGAACGCGAGACCGCCGACGACGGCGACGCCAAGCGGACGGCGCGACTCGGAGCCGGCGCCCTGCGACACGGCGATCGGGATCGTGCCCATGAGCGCGGCCATCGTCGTCATCATGATCGGACGGAAGCGGATGAGACACGAGTGCACGATCGCTTCGGCCGGCGTGCGGCCTTCGCTCCGTTCCGCCTCGAGCGCGAAGTCGATCATCATGATCGCGTTCTTCTTCACGAGGCCCACGAGCAGGATGATGCCGACGAACGCGTACACGCTGAGATCGATCTTGAAGATCATGAGCGTGAGCAGCGCGCCGAACGCGGCGAACGGCAGGCCCGAGAGAATCGTGATCGGATGAATGAAACTCTCATAGAGAATGCCGAGCACGACGTAGATCACGAAGATCGCGATGCCGAGCAGCGCGAGCATGCCCGCCTGCGTCGACTGGAAGGCTTGCGCGGTACCACTGAAGCCGGTGCTGATCGACGACGGCAGAAGCTTGTCGGCGAGCTTCTGCACTTCCGTCGTCGCCTCACCGAGCGCGACGCCGGGCCGCAGATTGAACGAGAGCGTCACCGACGGCAGCTGGCCCGAGTGATTCACGCTCAGCGCGCCCGCGCTCTGCGTGATCGACGCCACGGCGTTCAGCGGCACGAGCGTCCCGGTCTTGGAGCGTATGTACAACATGCTCATCGCCGACAGATCGAGCTGATACTGCGGCTCGAGTTCCATCACCACCCAGTACTCGTCGTCGGGCGTGTAGATCGTCGACACCTGCCGCGAACCGTACGCGTCGTACAACGCCGTTTCGATCTGCGTCGCGTCCACGCCTAGCGAGGCCGCGCGCTCGCGGTCGATCGACACACTCGCCTGCGGATTGCCCAGCTGAAGATCGCTGGTCACGTCCTGCAGGAGCGGCGACTTGCGCGCTTCGGTCACGAGCTGCTCCGCGGCCGGATACAGCGCGTTGATGTCAGAACCCTGCATCGTGAACTGATACAAGCTCTTCGACACACGGCCGCCGATCTGAATCGGCGGCGGATTCTGGAGGTACACGACGATCCCAGGAATCTTCGCGAGCTTCGGCCGCAGCTCCTTGATCATCTCGTCGACGCTCAACCGCTCGTCGCGGGGGCGAAGGCCGATCAGCAGGCGACCCTGATTCGTGCCGGAGATCGTCGAGCTGCCGCCGACCGCCGAGTAAAAGCCCGCGATGTTCGTATCCGCGGCGAGAATGGCGTTCACTTGCTTCTGATGCATCACCATGTCGTCGAACGACGTGCCCTGCGCGGTCTCCGTCGTCACGAAGAGCTGACCCGTGTCCTGGCTGGGAATGAAGCCCTTCGGAATGAGCATGAACAACACGACCGTGCCCGCGAGAATGCCGACCGAGAACACCATCGTGGTCACGCGGTGGAGCATCACCCACTCGAGCGCACCCTTGTATTTGCCAAGGATCCACTCGTATCCCGCCTCGGTAACCTGATAGGCCTTGTTGTGTTTCTCGTCGTGCGCGTGCGGCCTCAGGAAGCGGCTCGACAGCATCGGCGTCAGCGTCAGCGACACGAATCCCGACACCAGGATCGACACCGCGATCGTGACGGCGAACTCGTGGAACAGCCGGCCGACGATGCCGCCCAGGAACAGAATGGGAATAAAGACCGCGGTCAGCGACACGGTCATTGAGAGGATCGTAAACCCGACCTCGGCCGCGCCGTCCACCGCCGCTTTCATCGGCGGTTTTCCCATCTCCATGTGGCGCACGATGTTCTCGAGCATCACGATCGCGTCGTCGACCACGAAGCCCACGGCGAGCGTCAGCGCCATCAGCGACAGGTTGTCGAGCGAATAGTCGAGTATGTACATCACGGCGAACGTGCCGATCACCGAGATCGGCAGCGCGAGGCTCGGTATGAGCGTCGCCGAGACGTTGCGCAGGAACAGGAAGATCACCGCGATGACGAGGAACAGCGTCAACACGAGCGTGAACTTCACGTCGCTCACCGACTCGCGAATCGTCGCCGAGCGGTCGTACATGAGCGTCATGTTCACGCTGGCGGGAATCTGCTTCTGCAGCTGATTCATCGTCGCCTTCACGGCGTCGGCGACGGCCACGGTGTTCGTGCCGGGCTGGCGCTGAATGGCGAGAATGACGCCGCGCGTGAAGTGACTCTTTTCCGCGAACCAGGCGATCGACTTGTTGTTCTGGACGTCGTCGAGCACCAGCCCGAGCTCGCCCAGGTGCACCGGTGCGCCGTTGCGGTACGCGACCACCAGGCGCGCGAAGCTCGCCGCGTTGTCGAGCTGCCCGTTCGCCTGCACGGTGTAGGTCTTGTTCGGGCCGTTCAAGACGCCCGTCGGCAGGTTCACGTTCTGACTGTTGATCGCGTCGGCGACTTCATCGATGCCGATCTGCCGGCTGGCGAGCGTATTGGGATCGACCTGAACGCGCACCGCGTACTTCGCCGACCCGTACACGTTCACCTGCGCGACACCCGGGATCATCGAGATGCGTTGCGCCATGAACGATTCGGCGTACTTGTCCAGCGTCGAGATCGGCATCAGGTCGGACGTGAATCCGTAAAACACGATCGGCTGATCGGCCGGATTCACCTTCTGATACGACGGCGGAATGATGCCCGGCGGCAGGTTCTTGAGCGTCTTGGCGATCATCGCCTGAACGTCCTGCGCCGCGGCGTCGATGCTCCGGTCGAGCGTGAACTGAATCGTGATCGAACACGAGCCGAGCGTCGACGTCGACGTCATGTTGTCGATGCCGGCGATGGTCGAGAACTGTTTCTCGAGCGGCGTCGCCACGGCGGACGCCATCGTCTCCGGGCTGGCACCCGGCAGGCTCGCGTTGACGGTGATGGTCGGGTAATCCACCGTCGGCAGATCGCTCACCGGCAATCGTCGGTACGCGGTAATGCCGAAGAACAGAATGCCCGCCATCACGAGCACCGTCGTGACGGGCCGCCGAATGAACAGCTCGGAGAAATTCATCGCACCGCCCCCGCCTGCGTGGTGGCCGTCGGCGCGTTCTTCACATCCACGCGCGCGTTTGGCGTCAACCGCGATTGCCCGTCGACGACCACTTCCTCGCCGGCGTCGAGTCCCTTGTCGATCGTCGTCATCTGACCCACCGCTCGACCCACGGTGATCTGTCGAAGCTTCGCGACGTTGTCATTGCCGACGACGAACACGTAATTGCCTTCCTGTCCGGACTGCACCGCACGCGTTGGCACGGCGACCGCCCCCGCCTGTACGTCGAGCTCCGCCGCGACGCGCACGTATTCGCCTGGCCACAAGCTGTTGGTCTGATTCTGAAATCGGGCCTTGGCGGTGACGGTTCCCGTGAGCGAATCCACCGCATTGTCGAGAAACGCCAGCGTGCCCGCTTCGTTGACCTTGCCGCTGTCCGCCGTGACGACGCGCACGGTGACGGTGCCGCTCTGCATGCGGCGCTGCAGCGCGGGAAAGTCGTGCTGCACGACGGGAAAGCGGACGAGGATCGGGTGCAGTGTGTTGATGACCACGAGTGGATCGGCGCCGGGTCGAACGAGATTGCCCTGCCGCACCAGCAGCCGGCCGGTGCGCCCGGCGATCGGCGCGCGAATCGTCGTGTAGTTCAGATTGAGTTTCGCATTGTCGACGGCCGCACGGCTGGCCTGCAATGTGGCCTGCGCGGCGGCGGCGGCGGACGCCGCCTGATCGGCCTGCGACTTCGTGACGTAATCCTTTTCGACGAGTGCCTTGTATCGGTCGGCGTCGCGCTGCGCGTTGGCGGCGGTGGCCTCGTCGCGCGCCGCGGCGGCTTCCGCCTGTCGAAGCGCGGCCTCGAACGGACGCGGGTCGATCTTGAACAACAGCTGCCCGGCCTGCACGTCGTCGCCTTCGTTGAACGCGACCGTCTCGAGCGTGCCGCCGACCTGCGCTTGCACGGCCACGGTCTGCAGCGGCTCGACGACGCCGTTCGCCTGGACGTCGAGCGGCGCGGCGATCTTCGCCGCGGCCGCAAGCTCCACGGGCACCGGCGGCGTTTTTTGCGGCGCGGGTTTGGCGCAGGCGGCGAGCGCGATGCCTGTCATTCCGAGCGACGCGAGGAATCTGGCGTCGCGGTGGAGTGACTGGCCAATCCGACCGGACGGCAGATTCCTCGCTGCCGCTCGGAATGACAGTCTATTAATCATTGAATCAATATTCATCATTTGTTATCCGGTCTCACGTCCGGCGCCGGCGTCAGCGTCGGGAAGATCGGCTCCCCCCGCGCATCCAGCACGCCGACGTCGTGCGCCAGTTGCGCGAGGGCGCTCCGCCACTGCCACCGCGCGTCGATCTCCTGCGCCTTGGCGCTGGCCAGCGCCGATTGCGCCACGAGCAGGTCGACGATCGTGCCGACGCCCTCACGATAGCGCTCGCGCGCCACCACTTCGGACTGCGTCGCGCTCGCGAGCAGGTCGCGCGACGTGCGCACGCGGTTCGTCGCCGTCTTCAACAGATAGTACGCCGTGAAGACCTGCTGAATGATCTGCGCCTTCGTCGCCTCGGTGCGCGCGATCGCCGCCTGATACTGCTCCGAGGCCGCGCCCACGTCGAACTGATTCGAGAATCCCGAGAACACGGGCACCGCAACGCCGAGGTTCACGGTATACGTGTTTCCTGAAAAGGTAGAAACGTTCGAACCGTTGCGAGCGCCCGTCGCGCCGACGGTCAGCGCCGGCAGATAGCCGGAGCGCGCAACGCGAATCTCCGAGCTCGCCGCGGCCGCCTGCGCGCGCGCCGACGCCAGCTCCGGCCGGGTCCGCACCGCCCGCTCGACGAGCGAGTCCACCGACTCCGTGACGAAGTACACCGAGTCCGCCGCGCGAAATTCCGGAACGTCGAACGCGCTGTTCGCCGGAATGCCCATCGCGACCGCGAGCGAACCGCGCGTCACCTGCATCTGGCCCTCGAGCGTCTCGAGCTCGAGCTCGGCCTGCGACCTGGCCGTTTGCGCCTGCAGCACGTCGGCGATCGTCGCGAGGCCGACCCGATGACGCTCGTTCGCGGCATCCAACGCGCGCGTCGCCAGATCCAGCGACGACTGCTGCGCATCGCGCTGCGCGCGCGTCGAGAGATAGGTGAACGCGGCCGACTCGACGAGCAGAATCGTGCTCTCCACCGTCGCGTTGTGCGTGAGATCGGCGGCCACCGCCGTCTGCCGCGCGACGTCGATCGAACCGTTGCGCCCGCCGAAGTCGAGCACCGTGTACGCGAGCGTCAGCGACGGGCCGTAAACGGTGCGCTCCACCGGCGCGCGACCCGCGGCCGCAACCGACAAGGCACGCGTGCTGGTGACGCCCGCGGTGAGCGACGGATAGATGCGCCCTTCGCTCGATCCGTACACATCCGCGGCTGCGCGCGCCTGCGCGTAGGAAAGTCGCGTCGCGGGGCTGTTGCGCAGCGCGACGTCGACGACTTCCGCCAGCGTGTACTGGTGCGCACCGGAGGTTACGGGCGAGTTCGACGCCGCACGGTCATGCTGCGCTTCGGCCTGAACCGAGGCTGGCGGCGTCCACGTCGCACTGGGAGCCGCCGGAACGGGCGCGACTCCGTCGATCTTCGGCGCCGACGTCCTGCACGCGGCGCCCATCATACAGAGAACTGTTACAACTGCCAGAGCCTTCACGGTTTCGTAGCCTGTCCTGCCTGTGCGGGCGCGCCCGCTTGCTTGGTGGGGGTCGCCGTATTCGTTGCACCGCGCCGCATGTTCGACGCGATCTGCAATCGCGGCGGGACAGCCGGCCGGCTGGTGATGATCGAGCCGAGCAGCACGACCTTGTCGCCTTCTTTGACGCCGTCGATGACCTGGGCGACGCGAAGATCGGTGGGACCGATCTTCACGAGACGCATCTCGAACGAGCCGTCGGGCAGCTGCACCACGACGTACCGTCCGGGCAGCCCCGTCGTTCCCTCCGTCGACACGAGATCGCGGCGCAGCGTGTTGATCAGCGTGTCCACCGAAATGCCGAACATGCGCGCGACGGGCGCGAGCTCGTTCGTCGGACGAATGGCGTCGATTGGAATCTGCACCACGTTCGACAGGTCTGCCGCCTTGATGGTGACTTCGCCGTTCATTCCGGGCATTAATAATCCTTCACGGTTGTCGATCGTGACCTGCACCGGGAAGAACGTGACGCCCTGTGTCACGACCGCTTGCGGCTCGATCTTCTCGATGACGCCGCTGAACGTGCGATCGGTAAAAGCGTCGACCGCGACCGTGGCGGATTCACCCACGCGAATGTTCGCCATCTCGACTTCGTCGATCGTCACGCGCATACGGACGCGACTGAGATCGGCGAGCGTCAGGAGCGTGGTGCCGTTCGCCTGGCCCGTTGCGGGCGTCACGATCGTTCCTTGCGTCACGCCGCGCGAGATCACGGTGCCGCTGATCGGCGCCTCGATCGTCGCGTCCTCGAGCGCCTGGCGCGCCAGATCCAACGCCGCCCGCTTGTTGATCATGTCCGATTGCGCCGCCGTCACCGCCGACTTCGTGCTGTCGTGCTGCGCCGCCGTGATGACATGATGCGAGAACAACGTGTCCTTGCGCGCCTGGTCGCGCAGCACCGTCTGGAGCGAGGTGCGCGACACGACGTCGTCCGCCACCGCCTGGTCGTAGTTGTTTTGCACGGTGCGCGGGTCGATCACCGCGAGCACCTGGTGCGCCTTGACCACGCTGCCGACGTCGACCGGAAGCTTGATGATCGCGCCACCGGCTTTGGACTTGATGTCCACGGGGTCGATTGGCTCGACGGTACCCGTGGCTTGCACCCGGACGGCGATGTCGCCGCGCGAAACAGTAGTCGTGGGAAGCGTGACTGATTCAGACTTCTGCTTCTCGCAGGCACCGAGCGAAACGAACGCGACGGTGGCCAGCAACAGAAGGAGCGGACGAGCAGACATGTCGTGGGCGGGAGATAGGAAACTGCCGGCCGAAAGCTACCGACCGGCATCATGGTCGATCATGATCGAACAAAAGCGGCGCCCTGCCCCGAGCTGGGGGGGCGCCGGTACCTTCCATACTCATTGGAATACGCGAGATATCACATGATCGTTGGAGGGCGAAGCACTGACGCTGCCGAATGCTAACGGCTTAGTGCGCCGCACCTTACACGATGCTCGGTCGGCATCCACGGTCGCCGACGCCAAGCCGGCGTATGCGGCTGGTTTTCGCGCCGCGCTCGCCACGGTCCTGCCCCTGCTCGCCGCGCCATACCTGCCGCCCGGCGCCGGTACCTGGATGAGCCTCGCCGGTCTCAACGGCGCGATCATGGACCGCGGCGGCCCGTACCGCCTTCGCGCCCGCATCCTCACCGCTCTCGCGATCGCCAGCGCCGCCGCCGTCGTGCCGGGCAGCCTGCTCGGCGGCCACGTCGTCGCGGCAACCGTTGCGACCTTCGTGATCGCCATGCTGTGCGGCCTCGCACGCGCGTGGCCGGATTTTGGACCAGGTTTTGGCGTCACCATCCTCGTCACCTTCGCCATCGCGCTCGCGATTCCCGCCGCCACCGTCGAGGCCGCGTTCGTTCGCGGAGGCTACATCGTCGCGGGCGGTCTGTGGGCGATGGTGCTCTCCACGGTACTGTGGCCGCTGCGGCCATACCGCCCGGTCCGCCTGCGCGTGGCCGAATGCTACCGCGCGGTCGCACGCCTGGCGACGGCGCAGGCCGACGACCTCGCCGCGGCAGGTCCGGTCAATCCCGCCGATTTAACAGGCGAGCTCGTCGCGGTGCGAACAGCCATTGAAAGCGCGCGCACCACGATCGCGCTCTCACGCCGCGCGCGCGCGACCGAAACCGGCCGCGGCGAACGCTTGCTCGTTTTGCACGAGATCGCCGACCAGTCGTTCGTGCATCTGATCGCGCTGCTCGAGGAAACGGCTGCCCTGTCGCAGGCACATGCCGCCGTTCTCAACGTCGTGCTCCCGGAACAACTCCGCGACATTGCCGCGACACTCGAGGCCATCGCCGCCGGCATCGAGTCGGAGACCGGCATTCCACGCATTCACGTCGCGTGGAATGTGGACGTCCTTCGCGCCTCGGCGCCGGGTGTGGCCGATCTGCTCGCGCGGATGGCCGACTATGCGAACACCGCGGCAGCCGTCGTTGCATCGCTCAACACGGGGCATCCGGTGCGCGGAGACGCGGAGCACATCGACATCGGCGAGCCCGAGCCCCCGCCGGTTTTGTTCTCGCCGAGCGCGATTGTTCGTCCCGACTCGAGCGTGCTGCATCACGCGCTGCGCATCGCGATCGTCACCACCGCCGCCGTCTTGCTGAGCACCGCACTGCACCTCAATCACGGCTACTGGGTCACGCTCACGGCGGTCGTCATTCTGCAGCCCTTCGCGGCGGCGACGCGCCAGAAAGCATTGCAGCGTATCGTCGGCACGGTGCTGGGAGCGATGTTCGTCGCGGGGCTCACCGCCGTGTTTCACGGCGACGCCGTGGTTCTGGTCGTCATCGCCGTGTTCACCATGCTGTGCGTCGCGCTGCTGCCGCTCAACTACGGCGCCTACGCGGTGTTCGGCACGCCGGCGTTCGTGCTGCTCGCCGAAACGAGTGCCGGCGACTGGCATCTGGCGGGACTGCGCATCGTGAACACGCTCATCGGCGGTGCATTGGCGCTGATTGGCGCGACCGTGTTGTGGCCGGGCGAGGAGCGGCAGCGCCTTCCCGAATTCGCGGCCGCGTCGCTGCGCGCGACGAAGGAGTTGTTCGATGGCGCCATCGTGCTCCTCGGTGATCCGCGCGCCGACATCGGACGCTTGCGCGATGCCCGCCGCCGCCTGGCCCTCGCCGCATCGAACGCCGAAGAATCATTTCAGCGATTACTGAGCGAGCATCGCGGACCGCCCGAACATCTCGAGGCGATCATGACGGTGCTCGTGTACACGCGACGCCTTGCTGCCTCGAGTGCGGCACTGGCGCTGGTCGGCAACGCCACCAACGCAACGCCGGCCGACCCGCCGCTCGAGCCGTTCGCGCGGACGGTGGACGCGGTGTTCGCCGATCTCGCCGACGCGGTGGCGAGCGGCCGCGCACCGGCACCATTTCCGCCGGTCGGCAGCGTGCCGCTACCGGATGCCAAACGCTCACCAATCGTTTACCAACGGCTGGTGCGTCTCGCGCGACAGCTCAAACTCATGCATGACGCTGTGGAACGGTGGGTCGCGTGATTCGCCACGGCGAGCATTTTGCTTGGCTCGCCGGGCGTGATCAAAACGAACAGAACCATCTGCCTCGGCCTGCTGCTGGCCGTCGCGCCCGCATTGTCATTGGCGGCGCAAGACCGTAGGGATTCGGTCGACAAGACTTTCTTTACGCGACGCGATCTGTACTACACGGCTGGTGCGGTCGCAGGCACCGTGATCATCGCGCAATACGACACGAAGATCGCGCGCTGGTTTCAGTCGCCTCAGGTGCAGGACGGCCAATCGCGCCACGATCTCGTCAACGCGTTGACCCACGTCAACGAAACGCCGCTCACGATCGCGTCGATCCTCACCTACGGCGTTGGTCGACTGGCAGGCTCGAGCATGCTGTCGGACGTCGGCGCGCATTGGTTCGAGGCGATGGCGACGACGGACGTGACGAGCGAGCTCATTCGCGGACCGATCGGCCGCGCGCGGCCGCGCGTCGTTTCCGATAGCAGCGCGTCGACATTCAAGGCGGGCTCCGGCTTCACGAGCTTCGATCATCGCTCCTTTCCTTCGCTCCATTCCGCCGCGGCGTACGCAACGGCCGCGGCGCTGACCGCCGAGATCGGCGAGCGGAATCACAAGGCGATGTGGATCGCCGGACCGATACTGTATACGGCCGCCGCCGTCCCCGGACTGACGCGCATGTACCTCGATCAACACTGGGCCAGCGACATCGCGGCCGGCGCGTTCGTGGGCATTCTGTTCGGGAACAAGATCGTGCACTACGCGCACAGTCACCGGCGAAATCGCATCGACCGCTTCCTGCTCGGAACCAACGTCATGCCGCTCGGCGGCGGGCGCTACGCGGTCACGTCGTCGTTCACGCCGTAGCAGCCATTGCAGCCGTAGCCGTCGTGGCTGCGTGCACGTGATAGGGCGCGCCGATCAGCCCGCATAGGTTTCTGTAACTTCAGATCGGCGGACGGACGACATGAACTCGGGAGCCGACGCGAACGCCGCTTCGGCGGACAACCGCGTCGCGGACGATTATCGCGCGCGCGCCGCGGCGCATCGCGAGGTCGTGGCACGCGTCGGTCACACCGTGGCCTGGACGGGACGCGTCCGACTTCTCGTGTTCGTCGCGGGAGTGTTGGTCGTCGGTACATTCGTGTCGCGCGGTACACGCGGGCCGGCCACGATCGCGGCCATTCTTTCGTTGTCCCTCTTCGCGTGGCTCGTCGCCCGCCATCGGCGATTCACCGCAACCGTTCGCCAGCATGAGGCACTCGCGCGCGCATGCGACACCGGCGCGGCCCGCGTCACGCGCGATTGGCCGAGCCTTCCTCCGGCCGCGTCGTTCAGCGCACCGCCGAATCACGCATTCGCCGCCGATTTGAATTTGTTCGGCGATGTGTCGCTCGCGCGGTTGCTCGGACCCGTGAGCAGCGTCGCGGGACGTCCCGTGTTGCTCGAGTGGCTGCTCGCCGAATCACCGTTGCTCGTTCCCGAGCTTCGCCGGCGCCAGCAAGCAGTCGCCGAGCTTGCGCCGCGCACGGATTGGCGAGAGCGGCTCGGCGTGATCGGCGCGCGCGCCGGGCACGACAACGCGTCGATCGAATCGTTTCTCGCATGGGCCGAATCGGACGACGTGCATTTGCCCGCCGGTCACGCGTGGACCGCGCGCGTGCTCGCCGTCGTCACCGTGATTGCGCTGTTCGTCACGTTCGTGCAACCACCGTTGTGGGTCGTGCTCGCCCTGTTGTGCGTGATCAACGTGTCGCTCATCGCGAAAAATCGCGCCGGCATCGAGCGCGGCCTGCACGCCGCGTCGGCGCGCGGGTTCAGTCTCGATAACATCGCCGCGATGTTCGCGCATGCGCGGTCCGCCGAGCTCGAGGCGCCGCTCTTAAAGGAGTTGGAGTCGCGCATCGAGCCTCCGAACGCGTCGGCGTTCGCGCGCCTTGCGCGGATCGCGCATTGGGGCGAGCTGCGATTCTCCCCGATGGCGCACGCTATTCTCCAGATGCTCGTGCTCTGGGATATTCACGTGGTGCGCGCGCTCGACGACTGGCGTACCGCGCACGGCCGTTCGGTGCGGGCATGGCTGCGTGCGCTCGGCGAGCTCGAGGCGTGTAGCGCGCTCGCCGCGCTCGCGCACGACAATCCAGCGTGGCCGATGCCGATCTTCGCCGACGAAGAGTCGACGTCGATCGAAGCGACGGCGCTCGGGCATCCCCTGCTGCCGTCGACGACGCGCGTCGCGAACGACCTCACCGTGGGCCCGCGCGACACATTCGTGCTCATCACGGGCTCGAACATGGCGGGCAAGAGCACGCTGCTCCGCTCGATCGGCCTGAACGCCGTGCTCGCGCAAGTCGGCGCGCCGGTGTGTGCGACGACGCTGCGCATGTCCCGCGTGAAATTGCGAACGAGCATTCACATTCGGGACGCGCTCGAGGCGGGACTCTCACTCTTCATGGCCGAGGTGCTCCGCCTCAAGAGCATTGTCGACGCCGCGAGCTCCGGCGACGGGCCGATGCTCCTCTACCTCGCGGACGAGATGCTGCACGGCACCAACACCGAGGAGCGGCGCCTCGCGGTCGTCGCGGTCGTCAGTCATCTGCTGCGCGCCGGCGCGATCGGCGCGATCGCGACGCACGACACGGGATTGGCCGACGAGCCCGCGCTCGCCACGCATGCGCGGCCGATCTACTTCGTCGAACAGTTCAGAGAGACGCCGACGGGTCCGGAGATGTGGTTCGACTATCGCCTTCGTCCAGGGCTCGCGACGTCGCGCAACGCGCTCAAGCTCATCGCGCTCGTGGGACTCACGGACAACTAATCCGCGCGGGGCGCCAGCATCGGATCGGCCGCGCTGGCGCGGCGCACCGGTCCGAATACCGCGAGCAGTGATGCCAGGGCGAGAATCGGCAGCATGACGAGAAACACGGCGAGGTCCGCGCTGGTGATGCCGTAGAGCGTGTGCGACAATCAGCGCCGCCACGATCGACGCCGCGAGTCCGATCGCGAGACCGCCGAACGTCGCCGCCGCGCTGCCGCGCAGCACGAACGCAATCAACCGCCCCGCTTCGGCGCCCAACGCCACGCGAAGGCCAAGCTCGCGCGTGCGTTGCGCGACATTGTAGATCGGCAGCGATGGATCGAGCTGGGTTACCGCCGCCGGTGACGCGGCCGCGAGCCGTGTCGGATCACCGCTCGCGACACGAACCACGACCGTGAGCGTCGTGGTTCCCTTCTGCGCCAGCGGCCGATAGCACTGCGGTTCGGGCGCGTCGAGGATATCGCCCTGCTTCACGTCGCGCATCACGCCGACGATGATCGCACGGTCGTTACCGTTCTGAATTATGTGCCCAAGCGCACCGCCCGTTGGCCAGAATCGCGACGAACGGGTCGTTGATCACGATCGCCGGCGGCGCGTGTAAATCGCGTTTCGGAATTTGCGGCCCACGACCACCCACGAGAGCGAATCGCGCAGATCGCGTGCAGACCGAGATGGATGGAGCATGGGAAACACACCTCGCGACCGCGCGTGCATCTCTCTCGTGCGCGGTCTTACGGACCCGCGAACCCGTCGCATGACAGCAGAAAGTCGCTCGGCGAAAGGGGCCGTTGACTAGGAAAGTTCGCTGTCGATTTCTTTGACTCGGTCAAATGGACGCCCGATGTGGCGACTTCGCGCGAACACTGCCTGCGTCGATCGCGACGGCGTCGCCTTGCTGCATCGGCGCGACGGGTTCGGTCGCCCGGAATTCGACCGAGGGGGATACAGACGTAGCGTCACGATCGTCCTCGAACCCGTGTTCGACCACAGCTGCCGATTAACCCAAGCGTCCCGCTTCTGCGGGTCATCCGCAATCGCGCGCTCGATCGTAAGACTCTCACGGTATTCGCGAGCCGCTGCGGCCATCGTCCACGTCGCCGTGAGTCCCAACGATTCGATCTCCTGCCGGATGTGAGCAAGATCCGTTCGGAAAAACTCCTTGCGGTGATTCACCTTGTTGACCTGTGCCAGTACGTCGGCGCGTCAAGGATCAGGCGCGACACCAGGCCGCTCTGGCGCAGCTCCGCACCGACGCGCAGCGCGCACTTCAGTCGTTGTTCACGACGCTCGAAAGCGCGGGCCTCGTCCTTTCGACGCGGTCCGGTGAGGCCATCCACCGCGTTGCCGGTGAAGCGTACGACTGCGTCGCCGGCGGCGGCATCACGTTTCACACGGACCAGCTCAATCCGTCCCTCGAAAGCGGCATCGCGTTCTTCATCTACGACGATGATAGCGTCGCGATCGTCGGCGGTCACGTGGCCTCGCTCGTTCCTCGTCCGCGTCCGATGGTACCGCTCGTGTCGCGCCGTGAGGCGTTGGGATCCGCTGCGTTGCGCCGCGCGCTGACCGAGGTCGCCGATGATCTCGTTCGGACCTCGCGGGAGGCCATGGAGAGCTTTCTCGCGCTGCTGCCACCGGCGGGCACCTGAAAGGGCCGGTCCGCCATCGGCACGGCTCCTCGGGGCACTTGCACAATTTGTACGATTCGTGCAAACTGTACGGAGCGCTGCTGGTCGCGAGATGCGGCTCGGCGATCGGGAAGATCGTTGGATCGGCGAACGCTGGCATGCCCAGCGAACTCGTGGAGGGAATCTCTGCGGGGCCTCAGGCCGGCGGGATGCCGCCCTGAGGTGAATGAACCGGGACACCGTCCCGGGCGCAGTCCAGAGGACCTGGAGCGCGTGCACCAACGAGGAGTGCGCCCACGACCTGGCCGTTCCTCCGCGTCGCGGCTCGTCGCTCGTCGATCGACCCGCAAGGAGTGTCCTGCAGTATGACTCGTGTACCGGCAAGTGAAGCTCGGGGGAAGTTCGCGGAGCTCGTCAACGAGGTCGCATACCGCCATCAGCGTGTGATCCTGCATCGCCACGGCAAGGACGTGGTGGCGATGATCCCGGTCGAAGACCTGGAGCTGCTTGAGGAACTCGAGGATCGCATCGATGTTGCCGCCGCGAAGAAGGCACGCGCGGAGAAGGGCCCACGCGTCGCGTGGGGCAAGGCGAAGGCGGAGTTGGGACTGAAGTAACGACGATGCGTCGCGGCCTCCCGGGGATTGGGAGACCCAATGGCGTTCAAGATCGAACTCGCGCCCGCGGCTTTTCGGGCGCTCAAGAAGCTGGACAGCGATACCGCACAGCGCATTGCTGATGCGATTAACGAGCTCGCCGCCGACCCGCGCCCTGCGGGGACAAAGAAACTGAGCGGCGAGGACGACCTCTACCGCATTCGTGTCGGCGACTACCGCATCGTTTACGAGATCGCGAACAAGCGGCTCGAGGTGTTGGTCGTGACCATCGGCCATCGCCGCGACGTGTACCGCAGCCTGCGGCGCCGCCCGCGCGGTTGAGGGCCCAACAGATCACCGTCACGGCGGAGGCTCTCGGGGGCGGCACTCCGGGCTCCTTGCGTCGAAACGTGCGCCGCGCCGCGCACTTTGGTCCACCGGTTGGTCCAAACGGCAAACGGCTCCCGCCGAAGCGAGAGCCGTTTGAACGTCATAAGTGATGTTGTGTGAGTGAGTAACGCTACAGAGGTGCGGGCCGGAATCGAACCGGCGAATAGCGGTTTTGCAGACCGCTGCCTTACCACTTGGCTACCGCACCAGGCGACTGTGCCGCTTCGCAAAGTAAGCGACCGCGCGCGGGGAAGCGAGCATCGGCTGGCCCACACCACCTGCACTACCTCCCAGCCGGCCGGTCATCGCTGCACCTGCAACGTCACGGCGCCGTTCGTGAACAGGTCCGCCGAAAGCACCAGCCGCTGCTCGCCGCTGCCGTCGTCGATCGAGACGGCCGCCGTGTTCGGCGGAATGCTCCCGTCGTCATTCGCGAAGAGCACCAAGTAGCTCGCGCCCTTGGGATTGAGCGTCGCGCGAATCGCGCGCTTCGACGCCGTCAGCGTGTACCGCTGAAGCACCCACGTCCCATCCACCGCCAGCGATACGACGTCGCCATCGACCTGCCCCGCGTCCCAAACATAGATGACGACATTCGGAGAGCGCACGCGCAAGCTGCCCTGCATCTCGACCGGGCGCCCCGCAAAGCTCTCGGGCAACGGCGACATTGGCGAGTCGACGTCGTTCGACTCGGCATCGGTGAAACCGGATCCGCATCCCGCCACGGACACGAACAGCGCCGCACTCGCGAGCGATCGCGCCAGCAACTTCGGCATGAGATCCTCCTCGGCAAGCATCACCATGGGTCCACCCTCAGACAGCGCGAATGTCACGGACTTCGGTTGGAATGCGCTCGGCCGTCACGGCCGGGCTGGACGTCGGCGTCGCCATCCGCGCCGCGATGATCGCCGCGGCGCCCGCTCGGCTCCGCACGCCCAGCTTCACGAACACGCGCTCGGTGTGATGCCGCGCCGTGTGGGTGCTGATCCCGAGCCAGTGCGCGATCTCCTTCGTCGCCATCCCACGAGCAATGAGTCGAGCGACGTCGAGCTCGCGCGCCGTGAGGCCGCAAATCGATGGCGTGTCCGTCGTCGCGGGGCCCATGTCGGGCCGCAGCACCACGACCGCGGTGGTGTCGCCGCCGGCGGGCCGGGCAAGATGCACCGCAAGCAACATCGCCGGGGCGACCAATGGCACCTCGCGCACGAGCGCGAACTGTCCGATGTGGAGCAACGACGACTTCCGAGCCAACTCTTCGCCGACCGCGCGATCCGCCCGGTCGCCGATCGCGGCTCCGTCGCGTCCGCGCCGCAGGAGCTCGGCCGCCGAACGAGAGGTGTACGTGCGGCGTCCGTCGCCGGCGTAGCACAGGAAGGGGACGCTGAACGCGTCGAGGGTACGAAGCCAGGTGTGCGCCGGCTCGGAATGTTCGGCGCGCGCGTTCAACAGGACTGAGGATGTGGTCTGCATGGTGACTCGCTCCGCGATGTTGCGAATCAGTATGCGGTTGGCTCGTCCCCCGGCCGTTGCTGCGCCGTCCCGCGTGCGTCCCGCGTGCGTTCCGCATGCCGTCCGCGCGCGCGTGCTTCCCCCGCTTCGTGAGGTGCCCTAACTTGCCGGACGTCCGTACGCCCCGACGCCTCGACGCCCATACGCCCCGACGCCCGCTCTTGTGATTCGCTTGCACGTGCTCGGAGCGCTGCGCATCGAGGGTGACGGCGCCACGGATCCCGCGGAGCTGCTCGCGCAGCCCAAGGCCGTGGCGCTGCTCGCGTATCTCGCGCTGGCCCGTCCGCACGGATTCCATCAACGCGACCGAATCGTTGGCCTGTTCTGGCCGGAGTTCGACCAGGAGCACGCGCGTGCGGCGCTACGCAAGCTGCTGCACCGGCTGCGGCAAACGATCGGCGATGACTTGATCGACGCGCGCGGCACCGAATCGATCTCCGTGCGCCAGACCTCGTTCTGGTGCGATGCGCTCGCGTTCGAGCGCGCCATCGAAGCTGACCGTCTGCGCGAAGCGCTCGACTATTTCCGCGGCGATCTGATGCCCGGGTTTTTCATTCCCGGTGCAGGCGAATTCGACCACTGGCTCGACGAAGAACGCGCGTATTATCGCGAGCGCGCGGTCAACGTCGCGTGGGAGCTCGTCGAGCGGTACGCCGCCGACTCGCAGCTGACGAACGCGTCACAGCTCGCACGCGTCGTCGCGCGACTCGCCCCAACCGACGAACGTATGCTGCGCCGCGTGATGACGATGGTCTGGCGGCTGGGCGATCGCGCCGGCGCCATGGACGTCTACACTCGCTTTGCCGAGCGCCTGTGGCGGGATCTCGAGACGCGGCCGTCGCCCGAGACGACCCGTTTGGTGGAACAGATCCAGAGCGGTCGGCCCGCCTCTTGAATTGGTGGCCCCCGTGGCCAGCTCGTACGAGAACGACCGGCGCGTTCCGGAAACATCCCCGTCCCAGACCCGCGGCAGAACTCGCCTCGTTTGGGACCTGATTTTCGGCTGGCTTCGAATCATCCGGAAGTACGTCAAGAACGCGTACGCGGTGTTCGGCATCTTCCTGTTGTCCGGTGCCGCGGTGGCGCTCGTGTTCACCTGGGCCTTCTCCGAGATCGCCGAGAAGGTGCGTTCGGGAAGCACACAGGGTTTCGACGACACGATCATGCGGTGGATCGCGCAGCATCAGTATCACGGGCTGCAGATGGCGATGCTCGAGATCACGTCGCTCGGAACGGGGACCGTCGTCGCGATGATCGTCTTCGTCGCCGGCTTGTTCCTCTGGCTGAACCAGCACAAGCACTCGGCCATTCTGCTGGTCGTCGCGACGATCGGCGGCCTGGTGCTCAATCAATTGCTCAAGATCGGCTTCAACCGGCCGCGTCCGCAGATCTTCACGTGGGGCACGTACGCGGTGAGCTCGTCGTTCCCGTCGGGCCACGCGATGAGCTCGATCATCGTGTACGGAACCGTGGCGTATCTCGCGGCGCGGTTGCAGCGCAACCTGGCCTCGCGCATCGCGACGATGACGCTCGCGGGAATCATCATCGTCGCCATCTGCGCCAGCCGGCTCTACCTCGGTGTTCACTATCCATCGGACATCGCGGCCGGGCTCATCATCGGGCTCGCATGGGCGGGATTCTGTATGGCCGTGCTGGAAGCCGCGCAACTGTACGCCAAGCGTAATGCGCCGCAGATGCTGAAAGATGAAGCGCCTGCCGCGCGCGGGGCCTCTCCTTCGACATAGTCGACTCCGCTGGAACGCGTCTTGAACGCGGCACAGTCCCGATTCAATTCACGAGGAGCCGTCATGGCGTCGAGAAAGAAGTCGGGTGGGCGGAAGAAATACGGCAAGGCCGCGGGCAAGAGCGTGAAGAGCGCCATGCATCGGCGCAAGAAAGGCACGCTGAAGCGCGGCAAGAGCGGCCACGGCGGCAAGGTGAAGAGCCGCAAGCAGGCGATCGCGATCGGATTGTCCGAAGCGCGCAAGAAAGGCGCGAAAGTTCCCCGGAAGAAGAGCTCGCGCAAGAAGAGCTCGCGGAAGAAGAGCTCGCGCAAGAAGAGCCGTCGTTAGCCGCGAGCAATTCACCGATGCGACGTGACCCCGACCTGCCGGCAGTATTCCAGGACGGGGCACGTCGAGCATTTCGGCAGCGCACCCGTGCAGACATGTTTGCCAAACGGCACGAGCAAGCGGTTGATCTCGATCCAGTATCGCTTCGGCAGAGTTTTCTGAAGCGCGAGCATCGTCCGCTCGGGTGAGCGCGCCTGCACGACGCCCCACCGATTGGTGACGCGATGGACGTGAATGTCCACGCTGATCCCCGACGTGCCGCACGCGACGCCCAGCGCCAGGTTCGCGCACTTGGGTCCGACGCCCTTGAATGAGGTGAGCACTTGGGCGTCGCACGGCAGCTTGCCTCCGAATTCATCTACCGTGCGCCGCGCGATCGCACGAATCGTTTGCGCCTTGCCGTAGTGGAACGCACTCGCGCGAATCAGCTTGTCGATCTGCGCGACTGAGAGCTTGGCAACCGCCGCCGGCGTCGCGGCGTGCGCGAACAGATTCAGCGCGACCGGAAGCGACACTTCATCGAGCGTGCGAATCGAGATCACACACGCCACGAGCTGCTCGAACACCGACCGGTGCCCGCGCTCGGCAAGCTCGAACATGGCCGCGTCGGCCAGGCCGCTTCGCTCGATGGTGTCGCGAATGAGGCGCAGCACCACGCCGAACCTGAAGGGCTTTTTGTGCTGGTGTTGCCGATCAGGCCGCGGTGGCGTGTTGCGCTGGTTGCGCGTGTGGCGCTTGTCGGGTTGCATGCGCTCGTGCGAGAAGGCCGGGCAGCGCCGTTAAGACGCGCTCGTTCCCTTCACGCAGAAGTGCGGCCAGAATGTGTTTGCAGATCCGCTCTCGCCAGAGGTGATCGCCGCAGTCACAGCGGGGATGCGAGGCGGTGTGAAGGTCGACCCAATGGTCCTGCGCGCCGCCGGTGATGCGGTACCGGCCAGCGCCGACGCGCTCACCGTGGAGTCCAAGGCTCCGCTCCAACCGGTCGAGATCGACGCCGCCCGCGGCGTCGAAGTCGATCATGACTTCGATGTGCATACTGCTCCCAATCCAAGGCGGTTAATTCGCAGACTGGAAAGTTAATACACGCGCGGAGCGGGGGAGTTTCGATTACCGGCTCTCGAGCGCCATCACCATCGCGCCGGTCGGCTGGGGCATTCCCCCGGCAGGCTCTTCCGTCACCGCGAGCATCTTGAGCTGATCCGGCGCCAACGGATACGTCGCCCGCAACATCGCGTCGCCATTCGTCGGCGCGAACGTCCCGGCGCTGATCTTCTGCGTCGGCGTCACCAGCCAAAGCTGATAGGTTCGACCGGGTTTGAGCGCCGGCATGTTGTGCGCAACCAGCGTCCACGTGTTGCGCGCGTGATCCCAGAACATGTGCGCGAGCGGCGCCTTCGTTCCATTCGACGTGAGCGTCATCATCGCCACGTCGCGGCCCGTGAGTCCCGCGATCAAGCTGTCGCGCGACATCACGGCCACGCGGAGCGAGTCCGCCGCCGTCCGCGCGCGCTGCCCCCTGGCGATTTCCGCCGTGAGCGCATCCCGCACGTTTTCGCGGTCACGAATCGTCGCCGCGAGAATCGCGGCGCTTACCACAAGGAGAATGCTCGCCGCCGCGGCCAGCCATTCGGCGCGACGCCACGCCAGCGCGCTGATGCGCCGCTTGGCGACCGGGCTTTCCATCGAAACAGCGAGATCAGCGTCCGGCCGATCGGCCGAGGCGCGCGCCATCAAGCGGGCACGAATGCGGTCGCGGCCGCCGTTCGTATCCGTAGCCGGCGCGACATACGCCAGCAACGACGCCGTCTCCCGCAGCGACGACAGTTCCCTCCGGCAGATCGCGCAGCCGTCGACGTGCGCGAGCACCGCCTCGCGCTCCGATACGGCGAGCGCGTCGAGTGCCGCCGCATCGAGCGCGGCAAAGGCCTCATCGTGGCTCAGCTCATGGCTCATCGCGCCTCTCCGGCCACGCCGCCGATCGCATCGTCGCGAAGCACGGCCAGTCGTTCTCGCAGCTTCATCATCGCCAATCGCATTCGCGTTTTCACGGTGCCCAACGGTTGGCCGGTGCGTTCCGCGATCTCCGACTGGCTCAACCCTCCGAAATATCCCAACTCCAACGCTTCGCGCTGCTCGCGCGGCAGCTCGGCGAGCGCCGCGACGACCAACGTGCGCCGTTCGTTTTGCTCCACGTCGCGCGCCGGATCGTTCGGGGCGGCGAGAAAGTCTGAATCACCCGAAGCCGCGTGCCGCTCCGCTCCGTGAACGTCGATCGCATCCTCGCGCAATCGCCGGGTGGCCCGCAACCGATCCAGCGCGCGACTCCGCGCGATCGTCAACAACCACGTCGCCACCGACCCACGCTCTGCCGTGAATCGATTCGCCTGCCGCCACGCCTGCCAGAATGTTTCTTCGATCACGTCTTCCACGTCGTCCGCCGACTTCAACATCCGCGCGGCGAGCGCGCTGACGACCGGATGCCATCGATCGTAGAATTCGCCTAACGCGCGTTCGTCGCCCGCCTGCATGCGCCGCACCAGTTCCAGATCAGCCTCCTTCCCCCTCGACGGCTGGTCGGCCGGCGCGGTCGCGGTGGTGGGCAAAGAGTCGCTCGCCATCGTTGGGGGGTACGGCTGGGGGCGTGAAGGCGGATTCATTCAGGCGCGAATGTACTGCCACCGTCCAAAACTGGTTAGACGTCCATACGTTTCGACTTCGGGAGGATCGGTTGATGACGCGCATGTCAAACTCTGTCCGTCGTGCGGCGGCTGCCGCTCTCATCGTCGGCGCCGCGGGATGCGCGTCGCTCTGGCATCGCGGACCGGAGGTGCCGAGCGATGCGAACATCGCGGCGATCATTCTCGCGGCAAACAACACGGACATCAGCTACGCGCGACTCGCGCCGGGCCGAGCGCAATCCCAGACCATCAAGGATTTCGCGGCGAGCATGCTCGCCGATCACACGCACGTCAATCAAGTGCTGATGGACGTGCTGAACCGAATCAACCTCACGCCGGAAGACAACACGACGAGCCTCGACTTCCGCGATGAGTCGACCACGAAACGCGATCTCATGCGCGATCTCGCGGGCCATGCGTTCGATTCGACGTACATCGCGAACGAAGTCGACTATCACACCAAGCTGCTGGCGTCGATCGATCGCGTCCTGCTGCCGAATGCGCGCAATGCGGAGCTCAAGCGGACGATCGCCGGCATCCGGCCCGCCGTCGCGGGACATCTCGCGCACGCGCAGCAGGTTCAGCGAAGTTTGAAATAGGGGTGGCCCGCGCGCGTTGCGCGCGGAGGGGATGGCCGCCCACTGCGCGTGCGAAGCACGCGGCCGAATTACATCCCTTGCTACTTTTGAGCAGGTGCCCGCCCACGATCCGTACGCGTCCCTTCGCATCACGAACTACCGCCGGTTCATCGTCTCACTGCTGACGATGACCGTCTCCACGCAGATTCAAGCCGTCGTCGTCGCGTGGCAGATCTACGACATCACGCGCGACCCGCTGTCACTCGGCCTCATGGGCTTGGTCGAAGCGTTTCCCTACATCGGCCTGGCGCTCTACGCCGGCCACGTTGCCGACCGGCGCAACCGGCATCGCATCGCGATCGCGTCGCTGTGCCTGCTCTTTCTCTGCTCGCTCGCGTTTCTCACCTTCAATCTCATCCCGGGATTCCTGCATCGCTTCGGCGCGCTGCCGTTCTACGTCGTGATCTTCGTCAGCGGCGTCGCGCGTAGCTTCGCGCAGCCATCACGCCAGGCACTTGGCGCCGAGCTGATCGACCGGTCTCTGTACGCGAACGCCGTGGCGTGGCGGAGCTCGACCTGGCAATTCGCCGCCGTCGTTGGGCCGGCGCTTGGCGGATTGATCTATGGATTCGCATCACCGCGCGTCGCGTACGTCGCCGACGCGATCATGATGGCCATTGCGGTCATCACGTTCTGGACGATCGCGTACACGCCGACACCGCGCGTGGCGCACCACGAGCCGATTCGAGAAAGCCTGCAGTCGGGCCTCCGGTTCGTCTTTCGAGAATCCGTGCTTCTCTCAGCACTCACGCTCGATTTGTTCTCCGTTCTGCTCGGCGGTGCCGAGGCGTTGCTGCCGGTCTTCGCCGATCAGATTCTGCACGTCGGACCCCAGGGGCTCGGCATTTTGCGCGCGGCACCCGCGGCCGGCGCGGTGGTCGCGTCAGTGTATCTCGCGCATCGGCCGCCGTTCAAACGCGCGGGCAAGACGCTGCTCTACGCCGTCGCGACGTTCGCGATGTGTATCATCGTCTTCGGCACGTCGCGCAGCTTCGTGCTGTCGACCCTCGTGCTCGCGATCAGCGGCATCGCCGACAACGTCAGTGTGTTGATTCGCTCGACGCTGCTCCAGTCGCTCACCCCGGCGCACCTGTTCGGACGCGTCTCGTCGGTGAATTCGATCTTCGTGGGATCGTCGAACGAGCTCGGCGCGTTCGAATCGGGCGTCATGGCCAAGCTCATCGGCACCGTTCCATCGGTTTTGCTCGGTGGCGCCGCGTCGCTCGGCGTGGTGCTGACGATCGCTGCGCTGGTGCCCAGGCTCAGGCGATTGGGGCGGATCGACGAGTTGGTTCCGCAGTAGGAGATGGGCGGTGGGCGGTGGGCGTTGGCTTGGCCTCTAAAATGCGGCGGTCCAAGGGGTTGGGTGCATCGTTCATTGCTGCCGCTCGAACAGTTGATCGCCTCATCGTCGCCACTGACAGCGTTGAAAATTGCAAAGCGTCGACCAAAGTTTGCATTTTCTGCACTTTTCGGAGTACATTTTGCACTCCTGCCCAGTCCTTCTTCTTCTTTGCTGAGGCCCGAACGCAATGGCTGCGTCCACCGTCCTATCGCCGCGGAAAGCGGTCGTCCACGACATCACCGAGCGCGAAGCGAAGTCGCCCGCCGCGCTCGAAGAACATGGCCCCAACGCGCGTACATCGGAGTACTTCGGCGCAAATACCTTTGGCGTTCGCCAGATGCGCGACAAGCTGCCGCGCGACACCTACGCCAAGCTCCTCGACGCCGTGCGTCATGGGAAGAAACTCAACGTCGACGTTGCGCCGCGTGTCGCGCAGGCAATCAAGGAATGGGCGCTGTCGAACGGCGCCACGCACTTCACGCACTGGTTTCAGCCGCAAACCGGCCTGACCGCCGAGAAGCACGACGCGTTTCTGTCGTTCGATGACGGGCAGCCGCTCGAGGCGTTCGGCGCGGCCCAGCTGATTCAGTCGGAGCCCGATGCATCGTCGTTCCCGTCGGGCGGATTGCGCGCGACGTGGGAAGCGCGCGGCTACACCGCGTGGAACCCGGCCAGCCCCGTGTTCATCTCAGAGATGGGCGGCGTGAAGACGCTGTACATCCCGTCGGTGTTCATCGGCTATAACGGCGAAGCGCTCGACGAGATGACGCCGCTCCTGCGCAGCTCCGACGTGCTCAGCGCTCGATCGATCGAGCTGCTCGAGGTCCTGGGCGACAAGGGCGTATATCGCGTGTACACCACGATGGGCCCCGAGCAGGAGTACTTCCTCATCGATCGCGCGCACTTCGCGCTGCGCCCCGATCTCGTCATGGCCGGCCGCACGCTCATCGGCGCGCCGCCGCCGCGCGGCCAGCAGCTCGAGGATCACTACTTCGGCGGCATTCCGGAGCGCATCCAGGCATGTATTGCAGATGTTGAATATGAACTCTATAAACTGAGCGTTCCGATCATCACGCGGCACAACGAAGTGGCGCCGAGCCAGTTCGAGATGGCGCCGCGGTTCGAGGAGACGGACGTCGCCGTCGATCACAACCAGCTCGTGATGGCGACGCTGCGCCGCGTCGCGCTGCGCCACGGGCTGCAAGCCATCCTGCACGAGAAGCCGTTCGCCGGGATCAACGGATCGGGCAAACACTGCAACTGGTCGATGTCGATCGCGGCGGACAATCCCGAGATCGACGGCTACAACCTGCTCAAGCCGGGGCAGACGCCGCACCAGAACATTCGGTTCCTCGTGTTCCTGGCGGCGGTGCTCCGCGGCGTGCACAAACACGCCGGTCTCCTGCGCGCGGGCATCGGCACGTCGGGAAATGAACATCGCCTGGGCGCGAACGAGGCGCCGCCGGCGATCATCTCCGTGTTCATGGGTAACACGCTGACGAAAGTCATCGATTCGATCGCCAACGGCAAAACCGTCGGCTCGGCCGAGCAACAGATGATCAAGCTCGGCGTGGCGCGCTTGCCGGAGATCGAGAAGGACAACACGGATCGCAACCGGACGTCGCCGTTTGCGTTCACGGGGAACAAGTTCGAGTTCCGCGCCGTCGGTTCGTCGCAATCCATCGCATTTCCAATCGTGCTGCTCAACGCGGCGGTGGCCGAAGCGATCGGCGAGATCACGGCCTCGCTGCGCGCGGAGTTGAAGAAGACGAAGAAGGTGCACGAGGCGGTGCTCAAGGTCGTGCGGCCGATCTTCAAGGAAACGTCCCCCATTCGCTTCGAGGGCAACAACTACTCCGACGAGTGGGTGAAGGAGGCCGCGAAGCGCGGTTTGCCGAATCTTCGCCGGGCGCCCGAAGCGCTCGCGCAGATGATGACGAAACAGTCGCGCAAACTGCTCACGTCGCTCAACATCTTCGCCGACGAAGAGCTGACCTCGCGCTATCACGTGCGGCTCGAGCGCTACACCAAGGACATGCTGATCGAGCTGCACACCATTCGCGAGATGGTGGACACGCAGGTGCTCCCGGCAGCGTTCTCGTACATGGGACAACTGGCCGAGTCGGCGGCACAGGCGAAGTCGGCGGGCATCAAGGTGATTCCGCAGATCGAGACCGCGAACAAGCTTGGCAGCGCGGCCGCCGAGCTGCAGAAGCATCGCACCGCGCTCGGAAAAGCGATCGACAAGGCCGAGTCGATGCACGACGAGCTCGAGGCGCAGGCGCAGTTCCTCACGACGACCGGCGCCGACACGATGGCGAATGTGCGGAGCTGCTGCGACGCGCTGGAGCTCATGGTCAGCGACGAGTGCTGGCCACTGCCCAAGTACCGCGAGATGTTGTTCCCGGTGTGACCGTGATCGAAACTCCCGCAATGGCGATCGGCATCCGTGACGCGACGGATGCCGATTTGCATTCGATTGTCGATATCGTGAATCGTGAGATTCGCGAATCCGCGTTTGTCTGGAGCGACGTCGAGAATACGCTCGAAACGCGTGGTGAATGGTTCGCGAGACATCGCGAGCTTGGGCAGCCCGTCATCGTCGCATGCGACGATGCCGACACGGTGGTTGGTTGGGCGTCGCTCTCGACCTTCCGCCCGGCGAATGGCTACCGATTCACGTGCGAGGTCAGCGTTTACGTGGCGCGTGAAGCGCATCGCCGCGGCATCGCTTCGCGGCTCGTCGGGCGGCTGCACGACTGCGCTCGCGACATGGGTCTCAAGGCGCTCGTCGCGGTGATTGACTCGGAGAACGCGGCCAGCATTCGTCTGTTCGCATCGCGCGGCTACGTCGAGGTGGGACGAATGAACGACATTGGACGGAAATTCGATCGCTGGCGGAGCGAGGTGTTCCTGCTCAAACAGCTGTGAGCGAACGGAACCGGACGCGCATCACACTGCTCTGGCCGGCGACTTGCGCTGCGGTACCTTCGTAATCGAACTGGAGCGGACATGAAGCTCGGGATGTTGGCGGCGCTGGCCCTGATGGTCGCGTCGAGCGCCGGCGCGCAGGCGCCGTGTCTCACGACGAAGGCCGTGGTGGACAGCGCGCATGAAGACGCGCTGCTCGTGTTGACGAGCGATCGCCCCGTCGTGGTCGATCTGCGGAAGGAGCAGCACATCGCGGACAACGGAACTCGTTCGCCGGTCAGCGTCGTGAACGATCGCTGGGTGTGCGCGCAGATGGCGGGAGCGTTTGGTCGTTCGATCGCGCCTGGGGTGCGGTTCGCGGTGCTCAGAGTTGGACCGCTGTATTACGCGCGCGATCCGGATCAGCACATGGCGACGGGGGTGTTCACCGATAGCACGTTCAAGGTGCTTATGCGTCTTGGGGCGGCGAGTTATGAGGCGAACAAGCCGTGACCTGACCACGGACGAGTTCGGACGTCCACGGACAGGCACGGAGACGGCGGAAACTGCAGTCAACTGCCGTTGAAAGATTTTGGAAAACACCCTCAGGACATGTCGCTTCGCGAAGCGTCCTGAGGGTGTTCTTCAAAGTTTCCTAAAAAACGTTCGTCCACCGCGGTTCACGCCGTCTCCCCGCCTGTTCGCAGTTGTCCGAACTTCGTCCGTGCTAAGTCTTCGAGCCCTCTTCGATCGCGGTACCGCTACGGCTACCGCTACGGCTGCGGCATCGCCTCGCCCGCGAGCTGCGGCCCGGTGCCGGTCTCGACCGACTTGAGCACGTCGCGCCACGCGAACTTCTTCCCGCTGCCGCGCACGTAGTAATCCATCCAGCTCATCTCGGCCACGGCCTTGAGATACTGATTGCGAGGATCAGGTATTCCATGGGTATTACCCGGGTATACCCAGAACTCGTTCGGCACGCCGAGCTTGGAGAGCGCCATGTGCATCTCTTCGCTCTGTGGGCGCGGCACGCGCGGATCGCCCTCCACGACGTGAATGAAGATCGGCGTCTTCGCATTCTTCACCGTCGCGATCGGCGACTGTTTCCACCAATTCTCTAATTGGCCGGGCTCCCAGTACATCTTGTCGCCAAGATACCACTGGCGCAGCCGCTGCGTGTCGCTCTGCGACCACATCGAGATCCAGTTTGCCACGCCGGCGCCGGAGCTGATCGCCTTGAAGCGATTGGTGTGCGTCTCGATCCAGTTGGAGTAATGGCCGCCCGCGCTCCATCCGAGCACGCCCATCTGCGTCGAATCGACGAGCCCCTGCGAGATCAACAGGTCCACGCCCGTCATGATGTCCTGATAGCCCTTCGTGAAGTAATCGCCGAACGTCTCGGTCTTGAACTTGTCGCCGTACTGCGTCGACGCGCGGTAGTTCGGCATCAGCACCACGTAACCGGCGCCGGCGTACACCTGCGAGCCGTAGCCGCCGTTGAAGCTCAACATGTCGGCCGCCGCCGGACCGCCGTGAATCGCCACGATCAGTGGATACTTCTTGCCCGGCTGATATCCGACCGGCTTGAGCAGCACGCCGCTGACGGTCGTCCCGTCCTTCGACTTCCACGAGATCTCTTCTTCATCGCCGAGTGCGACCTGTTGCTTCACCCACGCGTTGGGATCGGTGAGCTGCACCCACTTTGCGCGGTCGTTGACGTCGCGCATCGACGCCACCGTGTATGTCGCGGGAGGATTCTTCGGATCCGCGAACGTGATGAGATAGCGATGCGCCTCGTCATCGCGCGCCACCGAGATCGTGCCCTTCACATCCGTGATCTGCTTGGCCACGCCGGACGTCGTCGAGACGGCAAAGAACTGCGTCGTCGCGTGAATGCCCGTGCCGAAGTAGATCGTGTCGCCCTTCTCCGACCAGAAGGCCGTCTCCGCGCCATCGGCCGCCGCGCCGCCGCGGCCGCCAACACGGACGTCCACGTCGATGTTCTCGCCGAGTTTTTTCAACGGCGCGTTCGGCTGATCGACCGGGCGCACGTAGATCTTTTCGTCGTGCATGAACTTGAAATCATCGGGCGCCGCGAACGCGATCATCTTGCTGTCCGGCGAGAAACTCAGCGCGCTCTCGCCGATGATGTCGTTCTTGGTGAGGCGTTCGATGTTGCCGCTGCCCGTGTTCAGGAGATACAGATCGGCGTAATCGTTCTGCTCGAGAATGCCGCGCTCGTAACGGCTCGGCGACTGGCCGTGGAAACCGATCCACTTTCCGTCGGGCGACACGCTGAAGTCGCTGACGCTGTAGCTCGAGTCGCTCGTCAAGCGATGCTCCTGCCGCGCGGCGATGTCGAATGACCAGAGGCTCGCGACGGATGCCGCCGGATTGCGCGGCTTGACCGTGAACTGTTTTTCCGTACGTGTGCGATCGTCGCGGTCAATGCTGTCGGCCGACACGAAATAGATTCGTTTGCCGTCGGGCGAGAACTGCCAAGCGCCCACGCCCGTCGCGTGACGGGTGAGTTGCGTCGCATGCGGCGCATCGCTCGTGAAGAGATCGGAGACGTTGATCGTATACAGCTGATCGTCGCCCGCGCGGCCTGACGTATAGACGATCGTGCGGCCGTCCTTCGCGAACGAGAAATTCGAAACACCTTCACGCGCGTCGCTCACGCGCTTCGCTTCGCCACCGTCGAGGCGCAGCACGTAGATCTGATTGCGCGCGCCGCCCGCGGCCGCGGCACCACGTCCGCCACCACCGCCCGCGGCGGTCGTCGCGTCGCGATCCGACAGGAACGCGATGAAGCTGCCGTCGCGCGACCACTTGGGACTCGTCTCGTTCTTGTCCTTCGTGAACGTCAACTGGCGCGTGCTCGGGAGGCCGCGATCGGTCGACACAAGGTAGAGGTCGCTCTGTCGGCGTACAGTCGCCCAATCGGGCGTGCTGAGCACGTACACCATCTGTCGACCATCGGGACTCAAATCCTGACCATTCGCCTGACGCATGTTCTGCACGTCGAGGAATGTCATCGGGCGCTGGCTCTGCGCGCCGGCGGCCAAAGGAGCGGCGATCGCGGCCAGAAGAAGTACACGTCGTGTCACAGGGATCCTCCGGAAGAGTGCGAATAACATGTTACTATGCACACGTCTGCGCTACGGTCTCTACTACTGTCGCCCCTGATGGCAAACGCCGTTTTTTCGTGTCCAAAGTGCGGCAAGATCCTGGGCGACATCCCTCCACAGGGCCTGTTGACCGCCGTCTGTGCCGACTGCCGGCTGAAATACCAAGTCGTGCGCGGACGAGTCACCGCGGCCGAGGCGACCGTCAGCGTCATTCGCCGAGCGGCCGGGTATTCGGCGGCGGTGAGCGAATGGTCGTACATGATCCGGCTGTCGTTGACGAGCGGGCGCATCGAGGTCCTCGAATTCACGCTCATCGAGCCCGACACCTTCGCCGCCCAGGCCGGCGACATCGTCTCGGCGATCTATCTCATGCGGGCTGACGACCGCGAGAGTCTGTTGTCGGTACACAACGGAACGCTCGGCGAGCGGATCGTCATCGCGCGTCCCGGCGAAAAGGCGACGAGGAAGGCCTGGCTGTTCGCGGGCGGTGTTGGGATTGCCGCCTTTGCGATCTTCGGCGGACTCGCGGGCGGCTTGCTGGGCATTGGAGTGGGCGCGTTCGCCTTCGTCGGCGCGGGCGTGACGCTCGGCCACAAGTTCATGCCGAGCGTCAACGTCTCGGACGATGAACGCGCACGACTGACGGCGGTCCAACAGATGCTCGCGGAAAAGCTCGAGCTGGAAGAGTCTCTCGCGCGCATCGGACAGGGCATGGACTCGCGCGCCGAGTTGCGGGCGAAGTTGGTGTCCTTGCGTACGAAGATGCAGCGCCTCGGTCTCGAGGTTTACGCGCCGCGCATTGCGTCGATGACGGCCGGCATCGCCGCGATCGACCAACAACTCGAGCTCGAGGCTCGGCTCCGCGATGCGTACGAGCGCAGCATTGCGATGCTCGAGATCGAGCTCGAGGCCGGCGCCGCCGTCGACGCGATGGAAGGAATGGACGCGCCGCACATCGCGGCCACCTTCGCCGAGATGCGCGAACTCGAGGAGCAGCAGAAAGAGCTCACGCAACAGATCACGGCGAACGCCGAAGTCGAAGGCCTGCTGCGTGGTAGCTGACCTGGACGCTGTCCACGGTATTGCGCGGCCGACATCCCGCGCGCATTGTCCCACCCGCTTGTTCATTCCCTCCAATCGAGCGACGGACGACCGATGCGTACACTCATACTCACTCCGATCGCGGCGATCGTCGTGGCGTCTGCCGCTCCGACATTGCTCGCGGCGCAAGGGACGGCCGCGGACTACACGCGTGCCGAACGTCTCAACGCGCGCTTTCAGGGACTCGCGCTGCACGTGCCGGAGCGCGCCACGTGGATCGGCAATACGGATCACTTCTGGTACCGGCGTTCCGTGCAGGGCGGCAACGAATTCGTCGTCGTCGATGCCGCGACGAAAGAGAAGCATCCGGCCTTCGACCACGCGAAGCTGGCGGCCGCGCTCGACAGCGCCGCGCAAACACACTTTACCGCGACGACGCTGCCGTTCCTCGACATCGCGCTGGCTGACGACGAACACGCAGTGCAGTTCGTCGCGGCGGGATTCAACTGGCGTTGTACACTGACGGAGTATTCGTGTCTCCGGCTCACCGCCGCGACGACCGGCGGACGTGGCGGCCGAGGTGGTCCGAGCGTGGATGACAATGGGGACGTCGTTCCATTCGAGGGGCCGTGGGACGAGAATGACGGTCTCGGCGCGGAAGTCTTGCAGCAGCGCGCGGAACAGTTCGGCGGCGCGCAGCGAGCTGACAGTGTATCGCGCCGCTCACCCGACGGTGCACACGAAGCGTTCATTCAGAATTACAACGTCTATGTTCGCGATCCCGGTGCTCGCGCTGGAACGGCGATGACGACGGACGGATCGGAAGGGAGCGCGTACACGCTGCAATCGATCGCGTGGTCGCCGGACTCGCGGAAGATCGCGGTGTATCGCGTCACGCCGGGCTATCGCCGCATCGTGCGATACGTCGAATCGTCGCCGACCGACCAGTTGCAGCCGAAATACATGGAGCGCGTGTACGCCAAGCCCGGCGACGTTTTGGATTTGCGCGAGCCGGTGCTCATCGACGTCGCGAACGCGACCGCGACACACGTCGATCACTCGGCGTTTCCGAACGCGTATCAGTTGTCGCCATTCGTGTGGCGCAAGGACGGCCACGCATTCACGTTCGAGTACAATCAGCGCGGGCATCAGGTCTATCGCGTGATCGAAGTCGACGCGGCGACGGCCGCGCCGCGCGTCGCGATCGACGAAGAGTCGAAGACGTTCATCAACTATCGGCGCGCGAACGGCGGCCTGTCGGACTCTGGCCGCCAATTCCGCTACGACGTCGCCGACGGAAAGGAAATCGTCTGGATGTCCGAGCGCGACGGCTGGAGCCATCTCTACCTCTACGACGGTGCGACCGGCAGAGTGAAGAATCAGATCACGAAGGGGCAGTGGGTCGTGCGCGCCGTCGATCGCGTCGACGAGGTGAAGCGCCAGATCTGGTTCGAGGCGAGCGGAATGAATTCCAAACAGGATCCCTATTTCACGCAGTTTTATCGCATCAACTTCGACGGCACAGGCCTCACGCCGCTGACCGACGCTGACGGCAATCACACCGTCGCATGGTCGGCGGACAGCACGTACTATCTCGACACGTACTCGCGCGTCGATCTCGCGCCGGTGCTCACGCTCCACTCGACAGCCAACCCGCGAGCGACGACCGAGATCGAACGCGGCGACATTGCCGCGTTGAGCGCCGCCGGTTGGACGCCCCCGGACGTGTTCGTCGCGAAGGGCCGCGACGGCACCACCGACATCTGGGGCGTGATCTTCAAGCCCACCAACTTCGATGCGTCGAAGAAGTATCCGGTGATCGAGAACATCTACGCGGGACCGCAGGGCTCGTTCGTGCCGAAGAGCTTCAGCGTCAACAACGGCATGCGCAATCTCGCGGAGCTGGGTTTCATCGTCGTGCAGATCGACGGCATGGGAACGAACAACCGATCGAAGGCGTTCCACGACGTCGCGTGGCACGATCTCGGTGACGCCGGCTTTCCGGATCGCATTCTGTGGCACAAGGCTGTCGCGGCGAAGTTTCCGTGGTACGACATCTCACGCGTCGGCGTGTACGGCACGTCAGCGGGCGGCCAGAACTCGCTCGGTGCGCTGCTCTTTCATCCGGAGTTTTACAAGGCCGCCGTGTCGGCGGCGGGATGTCATGACAACCGAATGGACAAGATCTGGTGGAACGAGCAGTGGATGGGATGGCCGATCGGTTCACAGTACGCGGCTTCGTCCAACGTGGACAACGCGTCGAAGTTGCAGGGCGACTTGATGCTCATCGTCGGAGAGCTCGACACGAACGTCGATCCCTCATCGACCATGCAAGTCGTGAATGCCCTGATCAAAGCCAACAAGGTTTTCGACCTGCTCGTCATTCCGGGCGCTGATCACACCAGTGGCGGCCCGTACGGCGAGCGTAAGCGCAACGACTTCTTCGTCCATCATTTGCTTGGCGTGGAACCACCGGAGCGCAACGCCGCGCAGGCCGTGCAGGCGGGACGCAGCGGACGGTAACGACTCAGCGCGTCCAGATCACGAGGCTGCCGCAGCCGCCCAGCGGAGTTTGAAACTGCGGCGGCGCATTGGCGCCGACGTACAACTCAATGCCGGAGACCTCGCGAGGCTGGACGAAGTCATCCAGCTCGTCGACGCTGAGCGCGTGGATTTGTCTTCCATCGATGAACAGGGCCGGGACGCACAGATCCTGAACTCCGCGCACGAGAATGCTCGTCGAGTCGTTATCGGAGCGATCGATGTGGACGCCGCCGATGGCGACGAGGAGGTCCGAAAGCCGGAGCGGGTTTCGCCGCGCGATGTCCTCGCGTGTCAGATACTTCCCAAGCCCGCTTCGCCGCCGCTTTTCGAACGCCGCGATCTCACGATCGAACACATGCGTGGCGTTCACTTTCACGGTGTCGAGCACCGCCTTCATCGTCGACAGCGCGATGCGCATCGGCGCCATCTCGCCGACGACGTCGACCGCGCGGCGCTCGGGATAGTACCCGATGGCTCGTACTTCGACGAAGTGTGTACCGAGCGGTGCGTCGGCGATCGTCCACACGCCGGCGTCATTCGCTTTGGCCGGCGCCGCGCCTTTGATGCTCACCTGCGCTCCGGACAGCGGCTTGGCGTCGGCGGCGGTGACGACAACACCGGACACACGCCCCGTTCCAGCGGCCGAGCCCAAGTAAAGGTTGCGCTCCGCGAACCCTTCGCGGGGAACGAAGAAGTCGATGCGATCCGTGCTGTCGGCTTCATGATTCGCGGCGAGCGCGATCGTTCCACCCGACGGCACGTTGCACAGCGCGAACCAGCCGTTGTCGCCCGTCGTTGCAACGAGCCGCGGCATGCGGCGTACGACGCCTTGCGTCGTGAAGGCTAGTTCGAGCCATTCCCCGACGACGTTCGCTTTCGCCACGGGATTGAGCGTTCGAGCGTCGCGTACGACCCCGACGACCACACCACTGGAGTCCCTCAACGCATTGCGACAAATAGCGCGACCCAGTCGCAGCGGGCCCGGAATCGCGAGATCGGCGTGGACATCGCTTCGCCCGGAAACAAGAACCTCACGGGCCGCGGCATCGACGCCCAGCGAGTCGAGCCTTGGATGAAAGAAACCGAGTGTGTATCGGCCACTCGGCACCTCGCTGAATGCAAAACGCCCGAGCGAGTCCGATGCGGTGGAGCGCGCAAAGCGCGATGCATCTTCGGCGGACACGAGTTGCACGATCGCGCCGGCGAGCGGCCCGCGTGCGATGCTGTCCCGCACCACGCCGCTGACGTTGGCCTGGGCGCGGACGCCGTGCGCGACCGCCAACAGAAAAAGCCACGATATCCGTTGCATGGTCGAGAGCTTACGTCCGGTGCAAGAGAGCGTATTATCTGGGAACTGCTCGCGTTTCTCAATAGACCATCGAATTCGGAGATTTGAAATGGACAGGCGTGGCTTTGTCGGTCGTAGCGCGGGAATTGTCGCTGGGGCGAGCATGGGACCGATACTGACGGGCGCGCCACTCGACGCACAGCAGCCCGGCCCACTCGCCGGACTCCGGCCGCTGCCACCCGTCGCTCCGATCGGCGACGACGAACGCCGGAACCGAATCGAGAAGGCTCGACGGCTGATGGCCGACAACAAGATCGACGCCATCTTTCTCGAGGGTGGCACCAGCATGTTCTACTTCACCGGCGTGCATTGGGGAAACAGCGAACGCACGTTCGGCGTCGTCATTCCCGCGCGCGGCGAGCTCGCGTGGGTCACACCGGCGTTCGAGGAGCAACGGGCGCGCGAATTGATCAAATTCTCTAATGACGTACGCACGTGGCAGGAGGACGAGAGCCCATATCGCGTGATCGCGGGCATTCTTCGCGATCGTGGCGCCGGGTCAGGCCGCATCGGCATGGAGGAGCGCGTCCGCTTCTTCATCTACGACGGCGTGCGGCAGGAGCTCCCCAATGCGCAGTTCGTGAGCGCGACCCCGGTCACCGCGGGTTGCCGAATGTACAAATCGTCGAATGAGATTGCGCTGATGCAGCGCGCGAACGACATCACGCTGCGCGCGATCGGTGTCTCGTTCCAGATGCTCAAGGCGGGTATGACCAATCAGGAGCTCGGCGCCATCGTCGCGGACGCGACGAAGCGATTGGGCGGCAACGCCGACGGCGCGCTCGTCATCTTCGGCAAGTACACCGCATTCCCTCACGGCAGCATTCAGCCGCAGAAACTGCGCGACGGCGACGTGGTGCTCGTCGACGCGGGATGCACGGTGGACGGCTACACCTCCGACATCACGCGCACGACCGTGTTCGGGAAACCGACGCAGCGCCAGCGCGACGTGTGGGACATCGAGAAGCGTGCGCAGAGCGCGGCGTTCGCCGCGGCGCAGATCGGCGCGACGTGTGAGTCAGTGGATGCCGCAGCGCGAAGGGTCATCACCACAGCAGGCTTCGGACCGGATTACAAGGTTCCGGGTTTGCCGCATCGCACCGGTCACGGCATTGGACTCGACGGCCACGAATGGACGAACTTCGTGCGCGGCAACACGACCAGGATCGAGCCCGGCATGTGCTTCAGCGACGAACCGACCATCGCGATCTACGGCGAGTTTGGTATTCGGCTGGAGGACTGTCTGCACATCACGCCGAACGGACCGAAGATGTTCACGCCGCAGAGTCCGAGCATCGAGCATCCGGTGTAGTACTACGGCGCGATCGCCGCGCTCGACAAGGCGCTGTACGTCGAATCGATCCGCCGCACGTACCCGAGCGTTTCGATGTACCGCCAGCGCTGCACGCTCGGGGCGATCTGCTCGACGCTCGACCACGACGGTGTGCCGAGCCGATTCTTGGCGACGCCGAACGCGCGATTGATCGTGCCTTCACCGGCATTGTAGCTGGCGAACATGAATCGATGGCGTTCGCCGTCGTCTGAGACGTTTTTCTGCCACAGGTCCCACAAATAACGGTCGTGCATGATGCCGGCCGCGATGTTCCATTCGGGCTGATCAATGGTGCCGAACTCCGGACGATGCGACGCGATCTCCTGGTAGGTCGACGGCATGAGCTGCATGACGCCGCGCGCGCCGACCCAGCTCTTCGCCGTCGCCTTCAACCCGCTTTCGGCGAACCCCTGCGCCTTGAAGTACCGCCAATCGAACGCCGGGCCGAAGAAACGCTTCGTGTACTTGCGAAAAGTCTGGTCGTAGCGGCCGCTGATCTTCCGCTCGGCACGTGCGTTCGCGGCCCGCTCGAGCGCGGACTTGGCCGTACGCGCAGGCGGCTGCTGCGCCGGCGCGATATGCGCGGCGAACAGCAGTACAAGGAGACTCCACGCTCTACGCATGCGACTGCTCACTCACCCAATCGCGCGGCCGATGATGAGCGCGATCGAGATGAACAGCGCGGCGATGAATATCGCAACCGCGATGTTCCCGCGCTTGAGCTCCGCCGGAAAGTCGACCTGCGGCGTGAGAAAGTCGATGACGCGATAACTGATGAACATCAGCACGACGCCGAGCGCGGCGTAGATCAGATTCAAACCGAGAATCGAAAGTTGCACGGAAGGGTTTGTCTCCGCGGGTGGGGTGGCGGGATACCGCTCTATGAACGACGCTCGGCGACCTCGACAGGTTTCAGCGCCGTCTCGAGCGTCTCGCCGGCGACGGTGAGGTACAGGTGTCCGTCGGTCACCGCCAGCTCGAAGGTCGTGCGGCGATCCAGCCGCTCGACGAACGCGGCGATGAACGCCGGGTCGAATGCGTAGACCTCGAGTGCTTCGACGCGGTGAATGCGCTCGCCGGCGAGCTGGCGAACGAGATTCGACGGATCCTTGAACGTGTACACGACGACGCGCGGCGATGCCTTGCTGGCTTTATGCAACCGCTCGGCGTCCGGCGTGCCGACTTCGATCCAGACGCGCAGCGCCCCGGTGAGATCGCGCACCTCGACCGCGGGCACGTCGGGCTCCGCGAGTCCCTTGGTGAACGCAATGCCCTCCGCGTACTCGAGGCAGTACGCCAGCACACGCGTCGCGAGATACTCTTCCGTCTCCGACGGCTGCCGAGCGGCGCGGACGGACAGCGATTCGTAGACGGCGCGGTCGACGTTGGAGAGCTGCACGTCGAAATTGTAGATGGTCGCCGTCAGCGCCACGGGTGCGAGCTCGACGGTGGCATTCGTTTCGCAATCATCACTGATACTCGCGAGTCGAGCACGGCTTTTCAATGAATCAGGTCTTTTTGCTTTCGCCGGCCCGATGTGACGGCAAGCGCGCGCAGGTGTTGCTCAATCCCGCGGCGACGTTTGCGTTGGCGGCTCGGCTGCGGTCGAATGAAGGCGCCGCGTTGGGTGAAGTGTTCAGTTTTTTGAGCGGGCTCTATTTTCGTGGCAAGCTTGCGTACGGGTTGGCGTTCGGCCGGCGCTCGCGCCGGCAGCCGGCGACGTTCGTGATCACGACGGACAGAGGATTGATGTTGCCTGACGCGGCCGTGTGTCATGAGGATATTGTAAAGTTCGCCCGTGTGGACATCGCGGCGGGCGACCGCCGGTATCTCGATCCGCTCGAGCGTGACGTGGAGTCGCTCGCCTCGAGCATCGGCGCAAGGACGCAGGTCGTGCTCCTTGGCAGCATCGCCACGGGCAAGTATGTCGACACGTTGGTCGCGGCGTTCGGCAAACGATTGGTGTTTCCCAGCGAGTTCGTTGGCCGCGGCGACATGAGCCGCGGTGGCTTGCTGCTTCGTCGCGTGCGGGAAGGATGCGAGCTGGAGTACGAACCGGTTGTCGGCGCCGTGCGCCACGGCAAGCGCCCGCCGAAGCTGGAGCGCATTCGGTGAGCGCGCGGGCCGCACGCGGTGCGTTTCTGATTCCACGCGATGAGAACGACGTCGAGCTGAACGTGGAGGGAAAACGCGTCAAGCTCACGAATCTCGACAAGATCTTCTGGCCTGAAGGGCCGATCACGAAGCGCCACCTGTTGCAATACTACGCGACGATGTCGCCGCTTCTGCTGCCGCATCTCCGCGATCGCGCGATGGTGATGAAGCGCTACCCGAACGGCGCGCGCGGCAAGTGCTTTTTCATGAAGCGCGCCCCGTCGCCGCGGCCGGACTGGATCGAGACGTGCGCGATCGAGCATGCATCGGGCAGCGTGATCGATTTCCCGATGGTGCAGGATCTCGCCTCATTGCTCTGGGTCGTGAACCTCGGCTGCATCGACCTGAATCAGTGGTACGCGCGCTGCGACGACGTGGATCGGCCCGACTATGTGCACTTCGATCTCGATCCCGTCGTCGGCGCGACGTTCACCAAGGTGCTCGAAGCGGCCGTCGTCGTGCGCGATGCGCTCGAGGCACTCGGCATGAAGCCGCTCGTGAAGACGACTGGATCGTCCGGCGTGCACATCTACGTGCCGATCGTGCGCGGGCCGGTGCAGAAGCAGGTGTGGACGTTCGCGAAGGCGCTGGCGCAGCATCTCGCCGAGGAGCATCCGAAGTTATTGACCGCCGAGTATATTATTGCGAAGCGGCCGCGCGGCCGCGTGTTGGTCGATTACAACCAGAACGCCTGGGGCCGCACGCTGGCGTCGATCTATTCGCCAAGGCCGAAAAAGAATGCGCCGGTGTCGACGCCCGTGACGTGGGACGAGATCGACGCCGGCTTCGCGATTGACGATTTTCGAATAGACAACGTGCCGGCGCGCGCGGCGAAGCTCGGCGATTTGTGGAAGCCGTTGCTTGCGGCAAAGGGCCGGTTCAAGCTCGACAAGCTGCTGTGAGAACGCTGTGAGAAAATGGAACAGAAAAAGGGAAGCGGTGCAGTCACGCACCGCTTCCCTTTTTTCGTTCGGCACCGGCGCTGCCTGGTTTAGAGCGGCGGCTTCACACGCTTGCCCCACGTCGGCGACGGCGGCTCCTTCGTCGCCCGCTCGACCGGATGCGCCTGCAACTCCTTCATCGCCTCGGCGACCGCCGCCTCGAGCTGCGGATCGTGTCCGGCGATGACCTCCTTCGGCGTGTTCTCGACATCGATGTCAGGCGCGACGCCTTCGTTCTCGACCGCCCACTTGCCGTCGCGCGCGAAGAAGCCGCCGCGCGGTGCGATCGCGGAACCGCCGTCGACGAACGGCGGTGTGTCGGCGGTGTGCACGAGACCACCCCACGTCCGCTTGCCGACGAGCTCACCGATCTTGCGATAGCGGAACATGTACGGCATGAGATCGCCGCCCGATCCCGCCATTTCGTTGATGATCATCACCTTCGGTCCCCAGATCCCGGCCGCGGGACTCGTGAACGGCATGCGATCGCCGGCGACGTTGTTGAAGTAGCCGTCGAAGTCGCGCTGCAGCACGTCGATGATGTAGTCGGCCGCCTGGCCACCGCCGTTGAACCGCTCGTCGATCACCGCACCCTTCTTGTCCTGTTGCGCGAAGTAGTAGCGGTTGAAGCTCGTGTAGCCCGGCTGGCCGGTGTTCGGCAGATACACGTACGCGATCTGTCCGTGCGAGAGCGAATCGACCTTGCGGCGATTGGCTTCGATCCACGCGCGCGTGCGCAGACCCTGCTCGTTCGCGACGGGCACCACCGTCACATGCCGCGCGCCGTCCATCGTCGGAGTGGCGTTCACGATCAGCGACGTCTGCTTGTTCGCCGTGCCGTCCAACAGCCGGTAGATGTTATCCGGCGCCTTCAGATCCTGGCCGTTGATCGCCAGGATGTAGTCGCCGACGTGCACGTCCACGCCCGGCGCGGCGAGCGGCGCCTGGAGGTCCGTGTTCCACTCTTCGTTGTCGTAGATTTTAGTAATCTTGTAACGGCCGTTCTCGACCGCGAAGTCGGCGCCGAGCAGCCCGCCTGGCGCGATGTCCGTGGTGCCGGGAATGTCGCCGCCGCGTACGTACGAGTGCCCGATCGACACCTCGGCACCCATCATGTCGATGAGATAATTCAAATCGGCGCGATGATTCACGAACGGCAAGAATTGGCTGTACATCTGACGGATCTTCGGCCAGTCGGCGCCGTGCTCGTTCGGCACGTACAGATAATCGCGCTGGTTGCGCCACGCTTCGTCGAAGATCTGCTTGAACTCGGCCTTGGGATCGACGTAGGCGCGAAGGTCGGCGTTGAGACGTCCCTGGCCGGCTTGCGGCGCCGCACGATCCGCGTCGACGAGGAACAGCGCCGCGCCGCCAGCACCGCCGGCTGCCGCACCGCCACGACCACGACCACCCCCGGCGCCGCCGGCGTTGCCGCGATACACGAGCTTGTGGCCGTCGAGGCTGACGTCATACGCGCCGGCGACGCCGGTGATGAACGGAATGTCGCGCCTGTCGCGCAGCGAATAGCGGTGCAGCGTGCCGCTCCCCGCGCCGCCGCGGCCACCACTGCCGGCCGCGGCCTCGAGGTAGTACACCATGCCCGAGGCGCCCGATTTCAAGTCCGAGTATTGACGTTCTGGAACGCCTGGCACGGCGAGAATGCGATTCGGCAGACCGTCGAAATCGATTGTGATGCTGGGCGCAGGGCGCTGGGCGCTGGGTGTTGGGCGAGGCGCCTCAGATGTATCGGCGTTTGCCGCACCGCGGCCGCCGCCCGACACCCGACGCCCATCGCCCATCGCGTTCACACCTTCATCGTCGCTCTCGGGCAGGAACGGCGACGGATCGTTCTTGCGCAGCACCGCCGCATACAGGCCATAGGTCTCGGTGTGATCGTAGTTCGACATGTCGAGCCACTGGGACTTGAGACCCATGTCGGTGGACGCGAGGAACCACAGGTACTTGCCGCTCGCATCCCAGGCCGGCGAGACCGCGTCGGCGAGGCCGTCGGTCACCTGCTTCGAGACTCCCGTCTCGACGTTCACGACTTCGATCGCGTGATACAGCGAGTTGAGATGCTTCGAGTAGGCGATCCATTTGCCGTCCGGCGACCACACCGGATTCATCGTGCGCGTCGGCACCATCCACGGGTCGCTGCCCACGACTTTCGCCTGACCCGACGCCACGTCGACGACCCACAGCTTGAGATCGGCGCTCGTGAACATGATACGCTTGCCGTCAGGCGACCAACCGGGCGTATAGAAGTGACCCGTCGTCGGAATCTTGATCTCGCGGGCCGGCGTCAGCCCGTCCTGCGCCTCGATGTACAGCGCGTACTCGCCCGACTTGTCGCTGAAGTACGAGATCATCTTTCCATCCGGCGACCACGCCGGATCGTGCTCGGCGGATGCGCTCGAGTTCGAAATGCCGCGCACGTCGCCCTTGTCGGCGGGAATCGTGAACAGCTCGCCGCGCGCTTCGACGGCGACGCGCTTGCCCGTGGGCGAGAGCGCGATGTTGGTCATGTTCCCGGTGACGTCGCGCCACTGCGCCATCATCCACGGAAAGTCGCCGGCGGCGGTGATGCTCACTTTCTGATCGTGTCCGGACTTGGGGTCCATCAGATGGATGTCGCCCGCCTGCTCGTACACGATCGCGCTGCCGTCCGACGCCGCGTCGAGCGTCTTCACGTCGAAATCCGAGAAGTGCGTGAGCTGCGTGAGCTTCTTCGACGAGACGTTGAAGCTCCACACATTCGCGACGCCGTCGCGGTCGGAGATGAAGTCTACGACGTCGTTGCCGACCCACACGGGGTCCATGTTCTTCGACTCGGCGGTCTTCGCGTCGAAGTGCGATGAGCCGCGCGGCGCACCCGCCTGCGCGACCACGAGATCGTTGCCGCTCGCGGTGCTTGGCGTCGTCTCCAGATCGTACGTCTTGAGATCGACGATCCAGATCGGACGATTCTGACCGCCGCGATAGTTGCGTCGCTCTTCATCCCACGAGTTGTTCATGCGATACGCCACGTGGCGTCCGTCGGGCGAGATCTTGCCCTGATACGCGCGCGGCAGCGCCATCGGCGTCTCGACGCCGCCTTCGACCGGCACCGTCCAGAAGCGCGGTGCCGCTGTCGGCGCCCACGTCGCGCGGGCCGAGTTGAAGACGATGTTCTTTCCGTCCGGGGTCCAGCCTTGCACTTGGTCAGCGCCGGGGTGCCACGTCAGGCGCTTCGGCTCGCCGCCTTCGGCGGGGACGACGTACACGTCGACGTTGCCGCCGTACGAGGCGCTGAATGCGATCAGCTTGCCGTCAGGCGAGAACTTGGGGTTTTCGGTCGTGCCCGCGAACGTCGTGATGCGACGAGCCAACCCGCCACTGCGATCGACCGTCCAGATGTTGTTCGCGTATGCGAACGCGATCTGCGTCTTGCTGACGGTCGGCGAACGGAGCATGCGCGTCTGCGCATGGAGCGGTTGGATGAGAGGCACCGCCAACACGAGTGCGGCGAGTGAAGTGCTTAGAGTGATCGTGCGATGTCGTGACATCGGAAGACCCGGGTATGGAGGGGGAGGCTGTACGGGCGCCGTGAATCGGCAACGGCATGCCCAGCTATGAAAATGGGCATGGGACGCGGTTCGGCTAGGGGCCCCGGTCGGCCGATCGGCGCGGCGGCATTGACGAGACTGGCATGGCAGGCGTAAATGTGCCATGAGCCAGATCGAGCACATCTCCGACACGGCGCGTTGGGTCGCCGTGTATCGAGCCATGGAGACGGCGCGGCGCGACGCGATCTTCCGCGATCCGTTCGCCGAACGTTTGGCAGGCGAGAAGGGCTACGCGATCGTCGACGCGATGCCGAAAGGCCGCCGCTTCGCGTGGCCGATGATCGTGCGAACGGCGGTATTCGATGAGATCATTCTCGATCGCGTTCGGAACGGCGGGGTCGACCTGGTGCTCAATCTCGCCGCGGGACTCGATGCGCGTCCGTGGCGCATGCCGCTTCCCGAAACGTTGCGATGGGTCGACGTCGACATGCCCGGCATTCTCGACTACAAGACGGAGATGCTCGCGCGGGAGAAGACGGTTTGTCGCTACGACGCTGTGCGCCTCGATCTCACCGATATCCCGAAGCGACAGGCGCTATTCGCGCAACTCGGCGCGGAGTCCCGTCGTGCGCTTGTCGTGTCCGAGGGACTGCTGATCTACCTCGAGCCGGATCAGGTGGCGACGCTGGCGGACGATCTACACGCGCAACCAGGCTTCCGCTGGTGGTTGCACGATCTCGCGAGCCCGCAGCTGCTCAAGATGATGGGCAACATGTGGGGCAAGAGCGTGGATGAAGGGAATGCGCAGTTCAAGTTTGCGCCCGCGGAAAGCACCAAGTTCTTCGAACCGCACGGCTGGCGTGAGCTCGCGTACCGGCCGACGTTCGAGGAAGGGATCCGTCTGAAGCGCGTCATGCGTGGCGCCTGGTTCTATCGGCTGCTCGGAAAGTTGGCGCCGAAGCAGCGTCGCGAGGAATTCAAGCGCTTCTCGGGCAACGTGCTGCTCGAGCGCGTCTGACGATGCCGCGGCGAAAAGCCGGCGCGGCGTCAGGTGTCTATGTCGCCCTGCTGCGCGCGGTCAACGTCGGCGGCAATAACATGGTGTCGATGAAGGCGCTGGCGTCGAGTTTCCAGAAGGCCGGTTTTCGCGACGTCGCCACATACATCAACAGCGGCAACGTCATGTTTCGCTCGGCGGAGCACGACAGCCGCGCGATTGAGTCGGTCGTCGACAGTTTGCTCTCCCGCAATCATGGCATCGAGACGAAGTGCATCGTGCGCAGCGCGGACGAGATCGCGGGGTTGGTCAGGACGATGAACACGACGTGGAAGATGGATGAGGCTTGGCGGTACCACGTCTTGTTTCTGCGCCACACGATCGATTCGAAAGCCGTGCTCCGCGACTTCGACGCTGATTCGGATCTGGAGCGCGTCACGTACTGCCCCGGGACGCTGTTGTGGTCTGTCAAAGTCGACGGCGTCGAGCGGAGCGCGATTACGAAGCTGCTGGGCCGGCGCGTCTCTCACGATATGACTGCCCGCAACGTCAACACGACGAGAAGGATTTTCGAGCTCATGCAAGCCATGCAGGGCATGAGCGATCGTCCCACCACGTCAGCCTGAATTCTCATGCATCGCTTTGTTATCGTCGCCGCCGTGCTGTCCGTCGCATCCGTTGCGCGCGCGCAGGAAACGCCCACCGAGCGGGATGCTGCGCGCGGTGTCGTTCGCAAGCTCGACTCGCTCGAGCGCTCGCTCGACCTCACTGCGCTCGCCGCGAAGCTCACGGGGCCGAATCCGGCGCGCGATCAGGTCGTCGCACGCGCGAAGGAGCTGATGGACACCGATTTGCTGGCGATGGGCGACGACATCACGCGTCACCCCGAGATCGGCTTCGAGGAGAAGCGCTCGGTCCAGATTCTGACCGACTATCTGAAGAAGCACGACTTCACCGTGCAGATGGGAACGCCCGGGCTGCCGACCGCATTCGTCGCACGCTACACGAAGAGCAGTGGATCGCCGCACCTCGGCGTCATCGTGGAATACGACGCGCTGCGTGGAACGAAGGGCGCGTTTCACGGCGATCAGCACAGCACGCAGGGGCCGATCGGACTCGCCGCCGCGATCGCGATGGCCGAGTATCTGTCGCGGACGAAGACGCCGGGAACCGTGACCGTGTTCGGCACGCCGGGCGAAGAGATGATGCCGCCCAATGCCAAAACGGTGATGTACGAGTCCAAGGTGTTCGACGGTGTGGACGTGCTCGTGCGAAGCCACTCGACCAGCGCCACGAGTCGCCCCGCCGCGGGATTCGGCACGTGCTGCATGAACATCGACGGCGTGAAGTACACGTTCAGCGGCGCGCCGGCGCATCAGCTCACGGCGTGGAATGGCCGCAACGCGCTGACGGCGGTGATTCACCTCTTCGAGAACATCGACGCGATGCGCAGCAACATGCGGCCCGAGGCGCGCATTCAGGGCGTCATCACCGAGGGCGGCGCGGCACCGAACGTCGTTCCGGATCGCACGCAGGCCGATTTCTACATTCGCTATCCCGACGAGGTGTACCTCGCGCAGCTCACCGAGATGGTGGACAATGCCGCGCGCGCCGCGGCGTTGGCGACGGGGACGAAGGTGCAGATCGATCACTACGGAAGGAATCGCGACGGCGTCGGCGTTGGATCGCTCAACGAAGTAGCGTTCGCGTATCTCAAGAAGTACGGCGGACAGAACCCGCTGCCCGAACCGGGCAAGCCGCAGGGTTATGAGGAGACCGGCAGCGTGTCGAGCGCAATTCCGGGCATCGGCTTCAGCGCAAAAACGTCAAACGCGCCGAATCACACGTACGAGATGGAGCAGGACGCGCTCGGGCCCGTCGGCCATCAGGGTTTCATCACCGACGCGCAAGCGATGACGGCGCTGCTTTTCGATTTCGCCACGCGGCCCGACTATCGCGCCACGGTGAAGCGTGAGTTCGACATGATTCGCGGGCTGCACGACGAATACGTCGGCGATCTCGCGAAGGTGTACGTCGAGCCGAAGGTCGTGACGCCGTGAGCGTGTGAGGCGCGGCGCAAGCTGATGCAACATCTGCCGAGTGCGCTGCGGGAGAGACTGAACGACTATTCGTTCGAGCGCGTGGTGCTGGGCGAGTCAGGAGCGACTGTCGTTCGCTGCACTGCGGCGTCGCGCGAGACGCTGTATCTCAAATCTGCGCCGCTCGATTCTGGTGTCGAGCTAGAGCAGGAAGCCGCGCGGATGCGATGGATGGCTGCGCGCGGCCTGCCGGTGCCACAGGTCGAGAACTACACATGCGCCGATGACGTCGAGTATCTCCTCACGTCCGCGGTGCGAGGCACGGCGGCGTCAGACACGCACTGGTCGTCGCACGCCGCCGCCGTTGTCGGCGCCCTCGGAAAGTTTCTTGCGCGGCTGCATCGCACGGGCATCGACGACTGTCCCTTCGATCATCGCGCCGCGCGCGAGATCGAGCGAGCGTGGGTGCGCGTGCTGCGCGGGCACGTCGACGCGGACGATTTCGACGAGGAGCGTCGCGGGCGCTCGCCCACCGATCTCTTTGACGAGTTGTGTGCGCGCGTGCCGGATCACGAGGATGTCGTGTTCACCCACGGCGACTTCTGCCCACCGAACATCATTCTCGATCGCGATCGGCCCGGCGACGTGCGTGTGACGGGACTGATCGACTGTGGCCGCGCCGGCATTGCGGACCGGCATCAGGACCTGGCGCTCGGCATGCGGAGCATCGCGTACAACTTCGGTCGCGAATGGGTGACGCCGTTTCTGGAGGCGTACGGCATGCCGGCGCCGGTGCAGGCGAAAGTCGAATTCTATTTGTTGCTCGACGAGTTTTTTTGACGGAGTGTCATCCCGAGCGACTCTGAGCGCAGCGAAGGCGAGTCGAGGGTCCCCCGTCCTGACGGAGGACTCGCATGCAGCGCTCCGCTGAGAAGGGGATCCCTCGACTTCGGCGCCGCGCGCCTCCGCTCCGGATGACGAGCCGCTCGACGCCTACTTCTTCACCGGCGGCGGCGACGTCAGCGAGCTGGGAAAGTTCGCTTGCGACGCCGTCGGGGCCGGATTATCGGCCAATCCACGCGACACGAGCTGCGCCGCGAGCACCGTTTGAATGACGCTCGTGATGTTGTTGGTCGTCGTCTCGGGCGCGCCGGTTTCGCCGCCGCTCGCGATCGTGACGAGCTTTGCCGCGGACAACGCGTCGGCAATCACCGGTGCGATCTGAGGCAGCATTTCGATCTGGCGATACCGGAAGTACGACTCGCCGCCGGCCTGGATCGCCTGATTCACCTTCTGAATGCTCTCGGCCGTGGCTTCCGCGATCTTGCGAATGCGGATCGCTTCGGCGTCGGCGGCGGCTTCGGCCTCGAGACGCACCTTCGCCGCATCCGCGCGCGCTTGCGCGATCTGCGTCGCGTCCAGCTCGGCCACGCGTTGAACGCCGGCGGCTTCCTGACGTTTGGCCTCCGCCTGCGCGATCAGCGCCGCGTTCGACGCCTTCGTCTGCTCGAGCTCACGCTGCTTGTCCGAGATCGCGCGCTCGGCCTCGAGCTGTGCTTCCTTGGCGCGGCGCGACTGGTTCGCGGACACGATGTCGGCGTTCGCCTGGGCTTCGGCGGCCGACTGGCGGCGGCGCGCTTCGGCGACTTCAGATTGCACAACTTTGATATTCAAGGAATTGAATATCAGACCAAGGTCGGTGAGCTCGCGCGAACACGCTTTGCGGATGATGACGGCGAGCGGATCGTCCTCGTCCTCCAGCGCGTGGCCTTCGGTTCCCGTAAGGGCCATCGGTGTCGGCTTCGTGACCGCGGTACCCGGTGTCCCCGCCGTGAGAGCGCGCACCGGTGGCGCCGACTTGGCCGAGAACAGCTGGTCGTGCGTGAGCAGGTTCATGGCGCGGCGGCCCGAGCTGGACAACAAATCGGTCAGAGTGCTCAGCTGGTCCGCGTCTCTCTTCGAGAAGAAGCGGTTGGCCGCGGTCTTGATCAACGCATCGGTATCGCCGACGGAGACGATGGCGCTCGCGAGCACGCGCACCTTGATCGGGCGCGGCGTCCCGCTCTCGTCGACGTCCGCCGTTTGGTCGGTGATGTCGAGATCGATGTTGATGACTTTGCTCGAGATCGTCGTTCCTGTCGTGAGCAGCGGGATTTCCTTCGATTTGCCAGGCCCGCGATAGATGACGGTGCCGCCCGCGAGCCAGCTCACGAGCCGGATGGTGCCCGCCTCGACGTTGCGCAAGAAGCTCGCGACGATAATCGGGATCACCACGACGACGAAGCCGATGGCGACCGCGATTACGAGACCACTAGAAAGAAACCCACCGAACATATGGAGCTCCTGAAAAATTGCGTGTAACGCCTAGATGCCGAATTCCGAGCGGAGGTGCGAAGCGCCGGAGTGAGGAACCATGTCAAAGAACAGTCACCGTGCAGCGATTCTGCGCGGAGTTCACATCGTCGATCCGCACGCGCTGTCCCGCACGCACGCGGACTCCGAGGTCGCGGTCGCCTGATTTCAAGGTCGCGAGGATCTGGACGATCTGGCCGTCCACCTCGACAGAGACGATTCCCTGACCATTGGCGTCAAAGGATGTGACCGCCGTAGCTTCATCGGTGACGGCGCTCTCGAGCGTCAGCGCCGGCGTCGACGCGAACCGCATTGCGAAATTCCACAGCGGCGTAACGATGGCGCGCTCGAACACGACGGCGCCGACAATGGCGGCGGCAAGTTGCAGCGGTCCGCTCAGGAACGAGCTCGTCGCTTCGCCGACTGCGCCGAACCCGAGCGCGAGACTGAAGAGAAAGCGCGGCGAACTGATCGTCCAGAAGGCTCTCGACGCAAAGCGGCCGCCGCCGGCAACGGGCCGTGCGTGCCCGACGTGCCCCGCATGAGCGGCGTGGCCCGCGTGTCCCGCGTGGCCGCCGTGGCCGCCGTGGCCGCCGTGGCCGCCGTGAGTGGCGTGCCCAGAATGCGACGACCCTCCGTGGCCGTGCATTCCAAGGCCGCTGAGTGCCATGACGGCGAGGCCGCCGGCACCTAGCAACAAGCCCGAAATGTAGAGGTCCATCGGAGGGTCAGAGGGTTTAGTGAGCTACAACTTGTGCAAATCATAACGGACACGCGAGCCTGGAAGTTCCAGCGCGCTCCCAACCTGAAGCAACTTCTCCACTTACGCTGGTGCGCCGGCGGTCGCGTCTGGAACCGTCCCGTCGGCGTGCACCTTTGACGGGCGGAAGACCAGCGCGAACACCACGGCGATTGCCAGCGCGCCCGCGGCCGGCACGAGCCAGATTGCATGCCAGTCATGCTGCACCGCTCCGCCGGCGACCGGAGTCGCATATCGATTCGCCACCGCACCCGACACCGACGCGCCAACGAAATAGCCCAGACCGTTGGTCACGAAGTTGATGAGGCCCTGCGCCGCCGCGCGAATCTTTGGGCCGGCGCGCTGATCGGTGTAGATCTGCCCACCGACGAAGAAGAAGTCGTAGCACACACCATGGAGCAGAATGCCGGCGTAGAGCATCCACATGCCGACGCCCGGCGTGCCATTAGCAAACGCTAAATAACGCAGGGCCCACGCGACCATGCCCAGCAGCATGATGCCCTTGATGCCGAGCCGGCGCAGCATCCACGGCAACAGCAGCATGAAGCCGACTTCCGACATCTGGCCGTATGTCTGTATGAACGCCGGCTCGGGCGCCTTGATCTCGTTGAGAAAGAGATTCGTGAACGTGTAGTAGAACTGCAACGGGATGCAGAGCAGGAACGAGCCGATCACGAAGATGAGAAAGTCCGGACTCTTGAGCAGCTTGAGTGAATCCAGGCCGAGCGCATCGCGGGCACTGAACCGCGAACCGGCTGCCTTGGGCGGCGTGTGCGGCAGCATCAACGCATAGGCGGCCATGACGACCGACGCACCCGCGGCAATGCGCAGCGGTATCACCTGCGCGTCGGCGTGCAGGAACTTGCCGACGAGAATACCGGCGGCGATCCACCCCAGGCTCCCCAGCACGCGAATGATCGGGAAATCGCTCGTCGAATCGCTCACGTGGTGGAACGAGATCGAGTTCGTGAGCGACAGCGTCGGCATGTAGCACAACGCGTAGAGAATGAGCAGCGGATAAAACGTCGCGAACCGCGTCTGCATCGACACCAGATAGATCAGCACCGCGCCGATCAAATGCAGCAACGCGAGCAGCTTCTCGCTCGCGAAGAACCGGTCCGCCACCATGCCGACGAAAAACGGCGACACCAGCGCCGCGATCGCCGTCGCTCCGTACGTCGTACCGATCTGTTGATCCGTGAAGTGCAGCGTCTGGCCGAGGTACGTGCCCATCGTGACGAACCACACGCCCCAGATGAAGTACTGGAGAAACATCATCGCGGAAAGACGCATGCGGGCCCCGCCCGCTGGCGCACTCGCGTAACTGCTCATGGAAGCTCCCGAATGCGAATGTTGCGAAGGGACAAACCACCGGGATGATCGCCCTGAATGGCGATGTACCCGCGCTTCGCCATTCCATAATTCGGATACGCGTGGAACTTGCTCGCCGCTACCTTCCGCGTCCACTCAGGACTCCACAGCTCGTACTCGACCACTTTCTTGCCGTTGAGCCAATGCTCGACGTGCGCGCCGTTCACAATGATACGCGTCGTGTTCCACCTGTCGGCCGTCGGTATCTTGCCGCTCGACGGCGGATAGAGCGCATAATCGGCCGCGGTCCATCGATCCGGCGACTTGTTGTCCTCCGCGCCGATATTATCCTCGAGCTGATACTCCGGCGCGCTCCAGTAGATGTGATCGTACTCCGTCGTGCCGCGATAGAAGATGCCGCTGTTTCCTCCCGGTGAGATCTTCCAATCCAACGCGAGCTCGAAGTTGCCATACTGCTTCTTCGTCATGAGCTCGCCGGCGCCGCGCTGCTTCGAGATGATGTTGTTCGTCACGGTCCATCCGCGCGGTACCGTTTCGCTTTCGTATCCCCGCCACGCGTCGAGATTGTCCAGGATTTCCCAGCCGTTGGTAGTCGACACCATGGGCGACGGCGCGGGATTGTGCGCGCACGCCGCGACGAAAACCGCGGCGGCCACCAACCCGATTCTCAAAGGGCCCATCCCGCGCGATACTCGCGTGTGAGATACTGGTTGGCATCCGGCGCGTTGGTGAACTGCATGTTCTCGGCGTCGTAGAGCACCTTGCGGCCCTGGCCCGCACGCAGCGCGGCGACGCCGAGCACCATTGTCTCGTTGAGCTGAGCACCGTACTCGAACGGCGAGCTCGCCTTTGTCTCGCCCTTGCACGCGCGAACCCAGTTCATCTGATGCGACTCGGTGATGCGCTCGATCGTCTTCGGCACCGCTTCGCCCGCCTTCGCGACGGATTCCGGATAGAGCCGCGGATTGTCGCCGTACGTCTCGTGGACGAGCACACCCTTGTCGCCGATGAAGATGCCGCCGCCTTCGCTCACCAGAGTGACGTCGTCGGGCAGCTTGTCGGGACGCGGCGGATAGAGTCCGCCATCATACCAGAACAGCTTCACCGGCGGGCGCTTGCCGTTCGCCGGATATTGATAGTGTACCGTCGACGCCATCGGATACGACACCGGCTTCTGCGTGCCGCGCGTGCCCGGCGGAGCGCCGGCGGGCGGCGGCACCGGCGTCGTGCCCCACAACGTCGACGTGGCTTCGATGCTCGTCGGCTGCGTGAGCTCGAGCGACCAGTACGCCTGATCGATGAGATGCGCGCCCATGTCGCCGAGCGCGCCGACGCCAAAGTCGACCCAACCGCGCCACGTGAACGGGTGATAGACCGGATGGTACGGAATGTCCTCGGCGACGGGACCGAGGTAGAGATCCCAGCGCAGATCCTTCGGCAGTGTCGTGTTCGCGGTAGACATCGACGCGGCGAGCGCATTGCGCACCGCATTGACGTTGCCCGCGGCGAGCGTCGGCGTCGTGCCCGGCGCGGGCGCTGCGGGACGCGGCAGTCCCTGCGCCCAGAAGCGCGCGGGGCGATCGGTGAAGATGTGTACTTCCCGAACGGGACCGATCACACCGGCGCGAATCCACTCGACGACGCGTCGCGTGCCGTCGCCCGAGTGGCCCTGGTTGCCCATCTGGGTGACGACTTTCGTCTCGCGCGCGACCTTGGCCATGAGGCGTGATTCGTACACCGACCACGTGAGCGGCTTCTGGCAGTAGACGTGTTTGCCCGCACGCATCGCATGGATGGCGACGGTCGCGTGATTGTGGTCGGGCGTCGCGACGATCACCGCATCGAGATCCGCCTGCTTCGCGAGCATCTCGTGGAAGTCCGTATATTTAGTAGCTTTTTGATACTTATCTCGGAACGCCAGCGTTTCGGCGGACGGCGGACGATCCGGACGGTCGCCGCCCATGACGTTCCGTTCCATGAAAACCGGATCGACGTCGCAGAACGCGACGAGATTTTCGCTCGCGACGGAGCGCGCGTTACCGCTTCCCTGCCCGCCGACGCCGCACACCGCGATGTTGAGCAGCGAGCTGGGAGCGGTGTAGCCTTTGCCGCCGAGGACGTGGCGCGGGACGATCATCGGCGCGTGGCCGGCGAGCATGGCGCCCAGGCCAAGCTTGCCGGCATCGGTGACGAACTCGCGGCGAGAGATGTCGGACTTGTTATCGGACATTTAGAGTCTCCTCATATTGTCATCCTGACGGCGTAGCCGTGAAGGCCCCCCCTTTCACTCCGAGCGCTCCGTGGAAAGGGGTCCTTCGTCGCTTCGCTCCTCAGGATGACACTTTTGTTGGCTTCCACTCCCCCTTTGCCACCGCCGGGACGAACTTCTCGATCCCGCGCGGCGGATACACCAGCGTCCTGCCCTGCTCGGCGCTCTGATACGCCGTCATCAACAACTTCACAACGTCCAGTCCATCGTCGAACGTCAGCCTCGGCTCTTCCTTGCCAAGGAACACGCGAACGAAATGCCGATCTTCGGCTTCGTAGCCGTACGCGGCCGCTTCATTCGCGACCACGGGCATCAATCCCACCTCGGCGTTCTGCTTCTCGACGAGATCTTCGCCCGCCTTGCCGGGCACTTCGCGCGAGAAGAAGAGTTTGAGCCCACTGTCGAGCGTATTCCACGACATCGAGTATTCGGGGCCGAGCAATTCGGCGGACAATCTGAGCCCGGCGCCGACGAAGCTCCACGACGTCGATGCTTCGCCGATCACGGTGTGGCCGTCGTCCGTCTCGAACTCCACGGTGAGACTCGCGAAATCCTCGGCTGGACTGTCAGCGTAGTTCACGTCGCGGCCGAATCGCTTCGCGAGTTGCTTCGTGTAGTGTGGGCGCGACCACTTGAGGCTCGCGATGTGCGCGGTGACGCGAGTGGGCTTCACTGACGCGAGTGGCGCGCCGGGCTTCGTGAGCAGATGCCGAATGACGAGCGCCGAGTGGCACATCATGTCGTTGAGCACGCCGCCGCCTTGCAGCTCGCCGCGCCAGAACCACGGCATGTGCGGTCCGCTGTGCTCTTCGGCCGCGCGCGCGAGATATGGACGGCCCGTGGTGGCTGCACCGCGCGCCCAGATCAACGCGTGACCCGTTTCGACCTGCGGCGCGAACACCTGATTCTCGAGGTAGCCGGTGGCCAAACCGACGCGCTTCACCAGGTCGTTCACGCGCTTTGCTTCGGCGACGTTGCGCGCCAGCGGCTTCTCGCACGCGATGCCTCGCAACTCTCCCTTACCGCGCTCGATGGCATCGACGATTTCTTCGACGTTCTCGATGCGTGCGTGATTCGGGCCGGTCAGCCAGATGGCGTCGACCGTCGGGTCGGCGACCATGTCGGCGATGCACGAGACCGGTGCCGCTTCGCCGACATCCAGTGCGCGCGCGTACTCGGCCGCCGACGCGCAGTTCTTCTTGTTCGGGCTAAAGACACCACGAATGTCGGCATCGCGCACCGCACGGAAGGCCTGCATGTGAAAGCGTGCGTTGAATCCGCTGCCGATGAAACCGATACCGAGTCTTCTTGTCATCCTCGCGAGCGGAGCGAGTCGAGGATCTGCTCTTCCATTTGTCATTTCTCCTGTGGACTAACGCGCGTCTGCATGAGGTCATAGCTCACGCCGAGCTTTTCGAGCGCGGCCGGCGGACATCCATCGTAGTGAGGATTGAACACATTCCCGATGTACTTGACGTCCTGCCAGCCCATCGAGCTGGAAAAGAAGCCTGACGCCGTGCGATCGCGAAGGTGGTTGAAGAACGCCACACCGTAGCGCATGGCGGGCGTCGCTTTCTGGGGATAGGCGATGTCGTCCAGTATCTGTCGGCGCTGGCCGTCGTTCGCCTGGATGAACGTCTTGCCGAAGCGCTTGATCGATTCGGTGTCGATCCACGCCAAGCCGCCGTGCATTTGCACCTGCTCGTTGACGTTCGCGTCTTTTTCGGAGAGCAGGAAATCGATGTACTCGGGGACTTTGGCGTCGGTCGCGCTGCCGGACCGTTCATCACGCGGGATGATGTAGTCGACGAGCACGCGCAACGTCTTCCATTCGTGTTCGGTGAAGAATCGCGGCGCGCGGGGCGCCCCCACGACGGCCGTCGTCGCCGGATTGTGCGACGTCGCCGGCGGATTGACGGGGGTTTGTGTTTGCGGAACTTGTCCCACGGCTGCTGCGACCGGGACTGTCCCAAGAATGGCGAGCACGCGACGCCGTGAAATCGGTTTGTCGTCACGCCCATCGCCCATCGCCGATCGCCGATCACTCATAACGCCCCCGCCTTGCGCTGCTGCGCGATGAACTCGCTCGTGCGCCAGGACAGCGCGAGAATCGTCCACGTGGGATTCTTGTCCGCCTGCGACACGAACGGGCTGCCGTCCGCGACGAACAGGTTTTTCACGTCGTGCGCCTGGCAATTCCCGTTGACGACCGATCGTGTCGGATCACTACCCATGCGTGCGCCGCCGAGCTCGTGAATGATCGTGCCGCCCGCCGCGAGGCCGTAGCCTTGCTCGCGCGTCGGCATGGAACCGTTCGGCGTACCGCCCATCGCGACGATCAGCGCGCGGAAGGTTTCCTGCATGTGCTTCGCCTGATTGTATTCGTGTTCGCTGAACTTCCAGTGGAAGCGCAGCACGGGAATGCCGAAACGGTCAACGGTCGTGGGATCGAGCTCGCAGTACGAGTCCTCGTTCGGAATCATCTCGCCGCGTCCGTCGAAGCCGACCGACGCGCCGTAATACTTGCGATAGTCGGCCTTGAGCTGCTTGCCGTAGCCGCCGCCGTTCATTCGCTGAATGCCGCCGCCGAACCCGGAGCTCGGCTGACCGGGGCCGCCCCACACTTCGATGTGGTAGCCGCGCGGGAAATCGAGCTTCTTGTTGTCCAGCCACCAGGGCATGTAGACGTGCATGCCGCCCACGCCGTCGTGATTGTGCGGCACGTGGTCGAGCATCGCGGGAATGTGTCCCGACACGCTCGCGCCCGTCGTATCGGTGAGATACTTGCCGACGATGCCACTCGAGTTCGCCAGTCCGTTTGGAAACGCCGATGATTTAGAGTTCAATAACAAGCGCGCCGTTTCCATGGCGCTGGCCGCGAGCACGACGACGCGCGCGCGTACGTGCTCGTCCATCCCCGAGTTCTTGTCGATGTACGACACGCCGTTCGCGAGTCCGTCGTTGCCGAGCGTGACTTCGCGAGCCATCGCGTTCGTGATCAATTCCAATTTGCCCGTCGCGAGCGCCGGCGCGATCAGCACGTCGGGGCTCGAGAAATTCGACTTCGACTGACACCCGCGATTGCACTGCCCGCAGTAGTGACAGGCCTGGCGGCCGGGCAGCGGCTTCGTGATGATCGAAAGCCGCGCGGGAATGCACGTGACGTTCAGACTGTCCGCCGCCTTTTTCACGAGCAGCTCGTGGCACCGCGGTTTCGGCGGCGGCATGAAGATGCCGTCCGGATGGTTGCGCAGCCCTTCGTTCGATCCGTAGAGGCCGATCAGGCGGTCGACGTTGTCGTAGTACGGCTTGACGTCCTCGTAGGCGATCGGCCAGTCGTCGCCGAGTCCGTCGACGCTCTTGCCGCGAAAATCGTCGGGCCCGAAGCGAAGCGAGATGCGCCCCCAGTGATTGGTGCGGCCGCCGAGCATGCGGGCACGCCACCAGCTGAACTGCGTGCCGGGGGCGCGGGTATACGGCTCGCCGTCGATCTCCCAACCGCCGTCGCACGCGTCGAACTCGCCGAAGGGGCGGCCGTGGATCGCCGCGCCACGGTGCGGGGTCGCGTAACTCGGGACCATCATCGCACTGTCTTTCGAGGCGAACCATTTGTGGCCGGCCTCGAGCATGACGACGCGCGCGCCCGCCTTGGTGAGCACGTAGGCGGCCATGCCGCCGCCCGCGCCCGAGCCGATGATCGCCACGTCGTAGATCGGTCGCTGTTGCATTAGAATTCTATATTTCTGAGATAGTCATAGCTGTGCCGGGCGAACGCCGGCGGATCGGCCGCGCTGTCCGACTCCACGAAGTAATGCTCGATTCCTTTCGCATGCGCGAGGATCGGCGCGAATTCGATCGTGCCCCTGCCGACGTCGGTTTGCGACGCGTCGGTAAACGGCGGCGCGCCATCCTTGAGGTGGAGCATCCGGAAACGCCCGGGATAGCGACCGAGGAGCGTGACAGGATCGCCCCCGCCGCTGACCGCCCAATAGCAGTCCAACTCGTACGAGACGAGCGCCGGATCGGTCTCCTGCATCAGGATGTCGATCGGCACCACATCGCCCGCCTTCGCGATGACGTCCGTATGATTGTGAAACGCCAGCCGAAAGCCGGCCGCTTTGGCTTTCGTCGCCGTGTCGTTGAACTGCACCGCGACGTGCTTCCAATCATCGACGGTGACATGATTGCCGCGCGGCAGCGATCGCAGCGTCAGCCACTCGACGCCGAGTGTGTGCGCATCGCCAAAGGTTTTCTCGGGTTGCGATTGAATCGCTTCGACGGTGACATGCGTCGACGGCGCGGTGAGGCCGTTCTGCCGCAGCATGTCGCGCGCTTCCGCCGCGGTGTGCCTGTAGCTATCCGCGAATTCAACTTCCTTGTAACCAATCTTGGCTATGGCCTCGAGCACACCGGCGAGATCAGCGCTCGCCTGACGGCGGACGGTATATAACTGAATGCCGATCCGGCCAAGCTTTTCGGTCGGCACGACGCTCGCCAGGAGCGATTCTGGGCCGCCCGTCGTTGCCAGCGCCGCCGCGGCCGCGCCAAGTGTGCGAAGAAACGTTCGTCGGTCGTGAGCCATCGATCAGCCGGTTGAGACGCGAGTAACATGACGCGCGGCGGGGCCTTCGGCAATCGACGGCCGGCGCATTAGCTTCTCGCCTCATGCGAGATCGCGTTCGGGCATTTTTCTGCGCCGGGTTGCTGATCGGCGCTATCGCGTCCTCGGCCCGTGCACAGGCCGGCGATGCGGGCACCGCCATCATTCCGCGGCCCGTTTCGCTGACGCGGCACTCCGGCGCATTCACCCTCTCCGCCCACACGACAATTTGGACCGACCGCGGCGACTCCGCGGTCGCCGAGCATTTCGCTCGCACCGTCGAGACGGCCAGCGGGCTCGTGCTTCGGGTTCGCGTCGGCACCGCGGCGTCGGGCGAGCGCATCGTCTTCGCGCGAACGGCGCGCCGGGACACCACGCTTGGAGCGGAGGGGTATCGACTCGATGTCCGTCCGGGCCTCGTCCGCATCGATGCGCCGACGGCCGCCGGAGCATTCTACGCCACGCAAACACTCCGGCAGCTGCTCCCCGCCGATATCTACCGCTCGGCGCCGGTCGCGGGCGTCCCGTGGACGATACCAGCAGTGTCGATCGCCGATCGCCCACGCTTCGCCTGGCGTGGAATGCATCTCGACGTGGCGCGGCACTTCATGCCAAAGGAGTTCGTGAAGAAGTACATCGACCTCCTGGCGCTTCATAAGATGAACCGCTTCCACTGGCATCTCACCGATGATCAGGGTTGGCGCATCGAGATCAAGAAGTATCCGCTACTCACGAGCGTAGGGGCGTGGCGCGACAGCACGATCGCCGGGCATCAACCCTCCGACACGACGAACGCGATGTTCGATCATCGTCGTTACGGGGGCTATTACACGCAGAATGACGTTCGCGAGATCGTCGCCTATGCTGCCGAGCGATTCGTCACGATCGTGCCCGAGATCGAGATGCCGGGCCACTCGCAGGCGGCGATTGCCGCGTACCCCATGCTCGGCAACAGCGGCGGCGCCGTTCGGCCGTGGACGATGTGGGGCGTGAGCCACGACATCCTGAATCCATCGGACAGCACCATTCGGTTCATGCAGGACGTGCTGGCCGAGGTGATGGCGCTGTTTCCCGGGGCGTACATCCATGTCGGTGGCGACGAGGCATCGAAGGATCAGTGGAAATCCAGCCCGCGCGCTCAGGCACGCATCAAAGAATTAGACTTAAAGAACGAGAATGAGCTCCAGAGCTGGTTCATTCGGCAGATGGATACCTTCCTGGCCGCGCACGGCCGCCGCATGATCGGATGGGATGAGATTCTGGAGGGTGGTTTGGCACCCAACGCCGTCGTCATGTCCTGGCGTGGTACCGCCGGCGGCATCGCCGCCGCGCAGCAAGGCCACGACGTCGTGATGGCGCCCGGGCAATACACGTACTTCGATCACTATCAGGCGCGCCCGGATTCCGAGCCGCTCGCCATCGGCGGATTTCTGCCGCTCGACTCCGTCTATGCGTACGAGCCGCTTCCCGTGGGACTCACGCCCGAGCAGGCATCACACGTCCTTGGTGCGCAGGGTCAGGTGTGGACGGAATACATCCAGGGGCCGAAGAACGCGGAGTACATGGCATTCCCGCGCGCGTGCGCGCTCGCCGAAGCGTTGTGGACTCCCGTGGCGCGGCGCGATCTCGACAGTTTTCACGCGCGACTGCCGGCGCATCTCGCTCGCCTCGAGATTCTTGACGTGAACTACCGGCCGTACCCTTAAGGAATCGTGCGCGCGCGTTTTTTCATCAACGCTTCGATCTCGGCGATCTCGCGTGGTGCGTTGGTGATGCGCTCGAGACCCGTTGGCGTGATGACGTAGTCGTCTTCGATGCGGACGCCGGTGTTTTCATACTTGGCGACCATCGGACGCACCTTGGCGATGAACGCGCGATTCTTCGGCGTATCCGGCAGAGCCTCGAGCATGCGCGAGCTGACGTAGATGCCGGGCTCGATCGTGAAGACGTCGCCTGGTTCGTACACACGATCGCCGAAATAGAATTGCGCGGGATCGTGCACGGCCAGTCCAAGCCCGTGACTGATGCCGTGGATCATCCAGAAGTTCGATTGCTTGCACGACTGCGGCTGCGTCGTGCAGTTCGCGGTGTACGGCGGATCGTACGTGGCGTCGACGCTCTCGATGAGACCGAGTGCCGCGAGGCCGCGCGCGCGTACGGCGACCGATGAATCCTGGGCGGCCGACGCCAGTTTCCCGGGCTTCGAGTTGCGCTCGGCCGCGGCCTGCGCGTCGCGCACGATCTGGTAAATGGCGCGCTGCTCGGGCGTGAAGGTTCCACTGATCGGCAGCGTGCGCGTGATGTCCGCCGCGTAACCTTCGTACTCAGCCGCGGCGTCGATCACGACCAGATCACCAGGCTTCGTCGGCGCGCGATCCTTCATGTAGTGCAGTTGCGTTCCGTTCACGCCTGAACCGACGATCGAGCCATATGCCGGCCGCGTTGCGCCGAGCTTGAGGAACGTGTACTCGAGCACGGCTTGCAATTCGTACTCGTGCTGCGGCACCGGCGCGGTCATCGCCGCGCGATGCCCCTCGCTGCTGATCTCGGCAGCGCGCTTGAGCAGTGCGATCTCGGCGGCGCTCTTCTTCGCGCGCATCTGATCGACGTACGGATGCGCGTTCTTCACCGAAAGTCCCGCGTGCCGCGCGACGAGATACCGCATGAAGATCTTGCCGCGCGTCAACGAGTCGGGAACGGCGAAGTCGGCGTCCTCGAAATCGTCGAGCGTGTAGAACGGATAGCCGGCGGCGGCGAGTGAATCGGCGTAGCCTTGCAGTACCGTGAACGATCGGGCGCCGACGTTGTGCGTGCGGCGGACCGTGGCGGAGTCGGGCCGCCAGCCATAATAGAACGCGCGCCGCGGATCGGCCGGTGTGATGAACAGCGTCGACGACGGTTTCCCACGACGCACGACCATGACGAGCGCGGCGTCGGGATCGTCGTAATTCGTGAGGTAGTGAAACGCCGGCAACTGGAAGAACGTGCCGAAATCGTTGACCGGCGTTCGTCCGCCGAAGGCGACGACGACTCCGCTATCGACGCGTTTGGCGAGCGAATCGCGGCGCGCGGCGAACTCGCTTTCCGGAACTTGAGCGGCAACAGCTGACGCCGCGAATGAAAGAAGAACAACGAACCGTTGCATCGTCATCTGGGAAGTCCCGGTTTTGCGTCGCGAGGGGTCTCGCCAATTCTGAATCGTCGTTGAGCAAAAAGCAAAGAGGGCGCGGAGCAATGCTCCGCGCCCTCGGATACGTTCCACCGCGACACGTTACGGCGTCGGTTTGGTCTCCGGCACCAGCACCACGCGAACGTAGTTTTTCATGTTGAAGAACGTCGCCGCCGCGCGCTGAATGTCGGCCGCGGTGAGGTTCTTGATATTGGCCTCATACGTCGCGAGCGCCTTGGCCACGTCTTCACCGTTCTGATCGCGGGCCGAGATCGACGACACCCAGTAGGCGTTCTGCTTGAGCTCGACCTCGTGCGCGCGGATCATTTGCTCCTTCACCTTGTCGACGTCCGTCTGCGACGGTCCGTGCTTCTGGATCGAATCGACGACGGTGAACAGCGCTTTGGTGAGCGGCTCGACGTTTTCAGGCGACGAGCTGAACATGGCGACAATGTTGTACTGCGGCACCGGCACCTTGTTGCTCGACGACACGATGTTCGGCGAGTAGGTGCCGCTCATCTGCTCGCGCAGCACCTCGATGAGCTTCATGCGCACGACGTCGGTGAGCGCCTGCAGATCGAAGCGCTCCTTGTCGGTGAATTGGATCGGACCCGTGAACGCCACGTACGTGAGCGACTTGGGCTCGGTGCCTTTGCGCACGGTTTTCTCGACGACGCCCGTCGGCGGCCGAATGCCCACGTCCTTCCACGTTTCCTTGCGGTTCGTGCTGGGCAACGTCGCCAGGTATTGCGTGACGAGCGGCTTGAGCGCCGTGGTGTCCACGTTGCCGACGAAGAGGAACGTGAAACCGCTGGCGTCGGCGAACCGGTCGCGGAAGATCGAGTAGGCGCGCTGGGGATTCACTTCGGCAAGCGTCTGCGCGTTGAGCAGCTTGGCGCGCGGATGGTTGTTCTGCATCGTCACCTGGAAGGTGTCTGAGAACGCCACTTCCGGGCTGGCGCTGCGGTTCGCGAAGATCGCGCTGAGCTGATTGAGCATCGCCGTGGTCGCGGCGGTGTCCAGGCGCGGCGCCGTGAACTGGAGATACGCGAGCTGCATGAGCGTTTCCAGATCCTTCGGCGACGCGGTGCCGTTGAAGCCTTCCGTCGCACCGGCGATCATGGGCTGCAGGGAGACGGATTTTCCCGCGAGCTTCTTCTGCAGATCGACGCGGCTGAACGAGCCGACGCCGCTCGCGAACATGAGCTGCGACGCCATGCTTGCCGACATGAGGTCGGCGTCCGGCACCAGCGACGAGCCGCCGGGGCTGTACGCCGTGAAGCGGATTTCATCCGCCTTGAAATCGGTCGGCTTGATGAGGACGCGGGCGCCGTTCGACAGCGTCCACTCGGTGATGCCCACGTCCTTGTCGAGTTTCGTCGAGACGATCTTGCCCGGCGCCGGCAGCTTCGCGACGAGTGGGGCGCTTGAGACGTTCTCGGTATACGCGACGATCGGCGTCTTGCTGGCGCGCTCGATCACCGCCAACAGCTCCGCCTGCGTCGGCACCTTGATACCGTCCTTTTGCGGTGCCTCGGCGATCACGACGCGGTTTTCGTCGGTGATCCACTTGCTGGCCAGCCCGTTCACGTCCTGCAGGCTGATCGTCGGGAGCAGCTGCTGCACCATGGCGTATTCCGCCTCGATGCCCGGCACCGGCTCCTGCTCCAGGAAGTAGGAGACGTACTCGCTGACGATCTGCGCCGACTGCGTCTTGTCTCGCTCGGAGTACGCACGCTCGTAGTTGCGCAGCATGTTCTGCTTGGCGCGGTCGAGCTCCGACTTCAAGAAGCCGTACTGGTCGACGCGGCGTGTTTCCGTCACGAGCGCATCGGCGGCCTTGAGGATGTCATTGTTCTTCGTGAGCGCGTTCAGGTCGAACACGTCGAGCCCGCGGACGAACGACCCTTCGCCGCCGAATGCCTGCGCGAACGGCGCGTCGGGCTTCTGTGACAGTTCGCTAAAGCGCGAATTCAGCATCGACGAGAAGAGGCGGCTCATCAACATGCGGCGGTAGTCGCCGACGGTTCTCGTTTCCTGCTTCGACAACTTGAAGATGAGCTCGACGCTCGTATTCGTCGCTTCCTTGTCGGTCGCGATCGTGACGAGGGGCTCCTTGTTCGCGGGGACGTCGAAGCTGGGTCGCGTGCGCGGATTCTTCGCCGCCGGAATATCGCTGAAATGCTTCTTGATCAGCGCTTCCATCTGCGCGGGATCGAAGTCGCCGACGGCGATCACCGCCTGCTGATCCGGACGATACCAGTCGTTGTAGAAGCGGCGCAGCAGCGCCGGCGTCGACGACATGATGCTTTCCTGCGTCCCGACGACCCAGCGATCCGCGTAGCGCGACCCACGGAACAGCACGGGCCAGAACTGCTGGCGCATGCGGTCGAACGCTCCCTTGCCGAGCCGCCATTCTTCGACGACGACGCCGCGCTCGTTGGCGACCTCGGTCGAGTCGAACAGTTGCCCGTGCGCCCAGTCCTCGAGCACGGTCACGCCTTGTTCGAGAATGCGCATCGTGTCGGTGGGCACCTGCAGCATGTACACCGTTTCGTCGAAGCTGGTATACGCGTTCAAATCGGCGCCGAAGCGAACGCCGATCGACTGCAGATAGTTCACCAGCTCATTCTTCTTGAAGTGCGTCGTTCCGTTGAAGCCCATGTGTTCGATCACGTGCGCCATGCCGCGCTGATCGTCGTCCTCGACGATCGAGCCGGCATTCACCGCCAGCCGCAGCTCAGCCCGCTTCGCCGGATACGAGTTGGCGCGGATGAAGTAGTGCATGCCGTTCGGCAACACTCCCGCGCGAGTCTTGGGATCGATCGTGAGCGTATTGTCATACGCGGGAGCCGACTTGCCGGCTTGCTGCTGGGCGAGCAGCGGGGTCGCCTGGAGCGTGACGACCGCTGCCAGCGATAGAACTTTAACGCGCATACTATGAACACCTGGGTGGGAAAGACCGTCCATTCTTCACCTTTACACGCGAAAACGCAAAGGGGAGCATGGACGCAGAATGGGGGATGCGGCCTCGCATCCCCCATTGAGTACGATGGCGCCCGCAAAAGGTTTACGGCGTCGTTTTCCCGTTCTCTGGGAGCAGAACGAATCGGGCGTAATTCGACGTGTCGAAATACTTCCGCGCCGCGTTCTGGATCGTCGCCGGCGTGATGTCACGAATCATCTGATCGTAGGGTGCAAGGAGCAGCGACAGGTCCTCACCCGCCTGCTGCCACGCCATGATGTTGCCCAGCCAGTATGCGTTCTGCTTGAGATCCACCTCGCGGCTTCGAACGAACGCTTCCTTGACCTTGTTCACGTCGGCCTGCGACGGCGGCGCGCTCTTCAACGAATCGATCAGCGCGAGGACGCTCTTCGTCAGCTTGTCGACGTTTTCGGGGGACGAATTGAACTGAATCTGTATGTCGTACCGCGGCTGCGGCACGCGAGTGCACCCGCCACCCGCGCTCGGCGAATAGGTGCCGCCGAGTTGCTCGCGCAACGTTTCGTTGAGCTTGATCTGGAACAGCTCCATCAACGCGCGGAGCTCGAGACGCGACTTCGGGTTGTAGTCACACGTTCCCGTAAAGTGGAACACCGTGTTCGCCTTCGGTTCGACGCCTTTGCGCACCACTTTTTCGACGACGCCCTTGGGCGGCCCGCCGCCCACGTCGCGGAAGCTTTCCTTGCGACCGATCGACGGCAGCGACGCGACGTAACGTTCGACGAGCGGCTCGAGCGCCGTCGTGTCCACGTTCCCCACGAAGACGAAGGTGAAATCGCTGGCGTCGGCGAAGCGGTCCTTGTAAAACGCTAACGCTTTCTGCGGATCTACCTCGGCGAAGGTGGCCTTGGTGATCGGCCGATCGCGATAGCTATGACTCGCCATCGTCCAGCTGACCGTATCGGCAAAGACCTGGTCGGGATCGGAGCCGCGATTCTCGAGGAACGGCGTCACCTGGTTCTTGAACGCCTGATAGGCCGCGAGGTCGAGCCGCGGCGCCGTGAAGTCCAGATACATGAGCTGGAACATCGTCTCGAGATCTTTCGGTGACGCGCGTCCGCTCAACCCTTCGCTCGTTTCGCTGATCGCCGCGCCGGCCGTGGCCACCTTGCCGGCGAGCTTTTTCTGTAAATCGACGCGACTGAAGTTTCCAAGTCCGCTGAGCGCCACGATGTTCGACGCCAGCTCCGCGGACATGTACGTGCTGTCCGGCGCGAGCGAAGTGCCGCCGACGCTATAGGCGCCCATCAATACTTCGTCCGCCTTGAAGTCCGTCGGCTTGACGAGCACGCGCGCGCCGTTCGAGAGCGTCCATTCCGTGATGCCGACCGCGGGCAATTGGCGGCGTGAAACGATCGTGCCCGGCACGGGCGGTTTCGCGACGAGCGCTTCGTTGGACAGAGTTTCCGTGTACGCCGTCACCTTCGTCTTCGACGCACGATCGAAGACCGCGAGCAGGTCCGCGCGCGTCGGAATCTTCACACTGTCCTTCACCGGCGACTCGGCGAGAATCACGCGGTTCGAGTCGCTGATCCATTTGCTCGCGAGCTTGTTCACGTCGGCGAGCGAGATCGTCGGCACGAGCTCCTGCACGAGCTTGTACTCGTACTCGATGCCGGGAATCGGTTCCTGTTCGAGGTAATTGCTCACGAGCTCCTGCACGAACGCGGCGGATTGTGTCTTGTCGCGTTCGGCGTAGGCGCGTTCGTAGCCGCGAACGAGATTCTCTTTGGCGCGATCGAGCTCCGACTGGAGGAAGCCGAATTCGTCGACCTGCTTCGCCTCGGTCAGCAGCGCCTCGAGTCCCTGCGGAATCGCTCCGTCTTTCACGCTCGCGGCGAGCGTGAATGCGTCCGTCGAGCGGCCGATGAAATTGCCCTTCGATACGCCGGCGTCGAGGAACGGCGCGTTCGGCTTTTGCGCGAGCTCGTCGAGGCGGTTGTTGAACATCGACATGTACAACCGTTCCATCAGATCGCGGCGGTAGTCGCCGACGGTCTTCGTCTTTTCGACCGGCATCTTGAAGATGAGATCGACGTCCGATCCCGTGGCTTCCTTGTCGGACGCGATCGCGATCAGCGGCTCGGTATTTCCGGGAACCGACGGCGAGATGCGCTTCGGCGCGTTCACCGGCTTGGGAATTCCGCCGAAGTGCTTTTTGATCTGCGCTTCGATCACGGCGGGATCGAAGTCACCGACCGCGATCACCGCTTCGAGGTCGGGGCGATACCATGCGTTGTAAAACGAACGGAGGCGTGCCGGGGTCGCGCTCATGATGCTCGCTTCGTTGCCGATCGGCAGGCGATCGGCGTACTTCGAGCCCTTGAGCACGATCGGCAGCCACTGATGCAGCATGCGGTCGCCGGCGCCCTTGCCCAGGCGCCATTCTTCGCGCACGACGCCGCGCTCGTTCGCGACTTCCGTCGAATCGAACGTCTGCCCGTGCGCCCAATCTTCGAGAATCGTGAACGCCTGCTCGACGATGCGTGCCGTGTCGGTGGGGATTGGCAGGATGTACACCGTCTCATCAAATCCTGTTGATGCGTTCAAATCCGCACCGAATCGCACGCCGATCGACTGCAGATACTTGATCAGATCGTTCTTCGCGAAATGCGTGGTGCCGTTGAAGGCGGTGTGCTCCGCGAAATGCGCGAGGCCGAGCTGATTCTCGTTCTCGAGAATCGAGCCGGCATTGACGACGAGCCGCAGCTCGGCGCGCTTTTCCGGCTTCTTGTTCTGACGGATGTAGTAGCGAAGCCCGTTCGGCAGCGTCCCAATGCGGACCCTTGGATCCGTCGGAAGCGGTGTGCTGAGCGCGGGCGCGGTTGCCGCCGTAGCGGTCGTCTTGGACGGGCTCGAAGAGCGCTGCGCGGCCAGGGGCGCGCTCGAGGCGAGCGCGGCAATCAGGAATGTGAGATGTCGGCGCATATTGGGCGATTCGTTACGAAAACAATAGCGCGCCGGTGCGGAAACCGCGCCGACGCGCGTGTAAATCATTATACTTCCGCGCCGCACGAATGCTCCCGATGCCGGGCACGATCGGCGCCGCGGCTCCCCGCTCGCGACTCTCTCCGCGAGTCACTCCCATCCCACCGCCCAATTCGATGCGCTCTCATCACGCACGCAGTGTGTTCACGGCTGTGCTCGGGCTCGCCATTCTCTCGTGCACCGACTCGCCCACGCAACCTCGGTCGGTGTTCAGCCCGTCGAACGGTGCCAGTCGTAACGTCACGGCGACCGCGGGACCAATCGTCATCAGCCAGGTCTATGGCGGCGGCGGCAACAGCGGGGCGACGATCAAGAACGACTTCATCGAGTTGTTCAATCCGGGAACGAGCGACGTCGTCGTCACCGGATGGAGCGTGCAGTACAACTCCGCGACCAGCACCACGCAAGCGTGGCAGGCGACGAATCTGACGGGCACCATTCCCGCCGGCGGCTACTACCTCGTGCAAGAATCACAGGGTGCCGGCGGAACGACTTCGCTGACGCCGGACGCCAGTGGCCCCATTCAGATGAGCGCAACCGCGGGCCGAGTCGTGTTGCGTCAGAGCACGACGCTGCTGACCACGGCGCAGACGTGTCCGACTGATGTCGCCGATGTCATCGACGTCGTCGGGTTCGGTTCGACCCTCTGCTCAGCGCCGTTCAACACCGCGGGGCTCTCGAACACGACCGCGGCGGTGCGAGGCGGGAATGGTTGCACCTATACCGGGTCGCCATCCGCAGACTTCACCGCGCTCGCGCCCAATCCGCGCAACTCAGCGAGCACGCATGTCACGTGCGGCGGCTCCGGCCCGACAGTCACGAGCGTGACGATCACGCTCAACGGTTCGACGGCGATGCTCTCCGGTTCATCGTCGCCTGTGACGGCGCACGCGTTCAATGGAACGCAGGACGTGACGGCGCAGGCCAGCATCACGTGGGCGTCCACGAACAACACCGTCGCCAACTTCGCCACAACGACGGGTGCGTCAAACACGGTCAGCGCGCTCACCGCCGGCACGGCGACGATCAGCGCGTCCGTCGGCGCGATTCACAGCAACACGATCGACCTCACGGTCACCGCGGCGCAGGACCGCTCGAACACCGTGGTGATCAGTCAGATCTACGGCGGCGGTGGCAACACCGGCGCGCCGTACAAGAATGATTTCATCGAGCTGTTCAACACGACGAGCGCTCCGATCGACGTGACCGGATGGAGCGTCCAGTACTCCTCGTCCGGGAACGCGTCGTGGTCCACCACGCCGCTCACCGGTGTGATTCCGCCGCGCACCTACTACCTCGTGCAGGAAGCCGCCGGCAACAGCACCACCGCCGCCGATCTTCCGACGCCCGACATCATCGCGGGCACCGGCACCACCCTTTCGATGAGCGGCACGAACGGCAAAGTCGTTCTCTCGCAGACAACGACGCCGATGAACACGGCATGCCCCTCCGGCGTGCTGGTGGTCGACTTCGTGCCCTACGGCAGCGGATCCACCTGCGCGAATGCGACGCCGAACGTCTCGAACTCGACGTCCGCCATGCGTCTGAACGGTGGCTGTCTCAACACGCAGAACCCGGCGGCAGACTTCACGATCGTTCCCGTGAGCCCGCGCAACAGCACGAGCTCACGTCAGACGTGTGCCGTCGGCGCGTTCGATCACGTCACGGTGTCGGGCAACGGCTCAGTGCTCGCCGGCTCGACGACGCAACTCTCCGCAAAGGCGTTCGACGTCAACGGCGACGTCATTGCGCCGACGACGTTCACGTGGACGACGAATGACGCGTCGATCGCCACCGTCAACGCGACGGGTCTCGTCACCGGCGTCACTGCGGGCGGCACGCCGGCCACCATCAGCGCGGCGGCAACCGTCGCGGGCGTGTCTAAGACAGGCACACTCGACGTCGCCGTGAACAACCCCGGCGGCATCAACTGGCTCGACGTCAGCTACTCCGCCGACAGCATGCCGGCTGGCTTCCAGGCGCAGATCTTCCTCACCGCGCGAGAACAAAGCGGCGGCACGATCATCCCCGCGACGTTCGTCGTCACTACGATCGACGATCCCGTGATTGCCACCGGCATCGCCACGGGGAGCGGACCGGTGGTTCAGGGCGTCGCGGCGCCGACAGTGCCAGGCACCCGACCGCGCCTCAAGATCACGGCGACACCGGTCGGCGGCGGTACGCCATACGTCTTTACCACAGGAACCTCGACGTCGATACCGATCGAAGTCGGCACCGCCGCGTCGCCGAGCATCTACGCGAAAAACGACGAATTCGGTGATCCGACGCCTGCGAGCGCCGGTAACCCGAACGACTTTCTCATTCAGCGCTCGCAGTACGTGTTGTCGTACAACACCTCGCACGGTACGCCGAACTGGGTGTCGTACGAGCTCGATCACCGTCAGCGTCCCGGCTCGGTCGATCGCTGCAACTGCTTCACGGCTGAGCCGTTGCTGCCGGCGAACAAACAGATCTTCACCACCGACTACACCGGCGGCGGCTACGATCGCGGCCACATGACGCGCTCGGCCGATCGCACGGCGGCGCAGATCGACAACGCCGAGACGTTCATTCTTTCGAACGTCGTGCCACAGACAGCGGAGTTGAACGAAGCCACCTGGGCACACTTCGAGAACATCCTTGGCGACTCGGCGGATGCGGGGCGCGCGGTGTACATCATCACCGGTCCACTCTATAGCCGCACGCATGGCCTCGCCTTCCTTCGCGATTCAGGCAAGGTCGCGATTCCCGACAGCACGTGGAAAGTCGCGCTCGTCGGCCCGATGAACGGCGTGCCGTTCACGCTCTCGAGCATCCAGACCTGGGATGATCTCGCGGGTGTGTCCGTCGTCGCGGTGAACATGCCGAACACGCACACGATCGCGAACCTCACGCAACCGGACCTGAACGACTGGAAGAACTACGTCACGACGGTGCACAGCATCGAAGCGGCGACGGGCTTCAACTTCCTCTCGGCGCTGCCGGCGAATTTCCAGTTCGCGCTCGAAGCCGGCGATCACGCGCCGGTGCCATCATTCGCGATGACGGGCGTCGCGAACGAAGGCAGCCCCCTCACGTTCGATGCGTCGGCGACCACCGATCCCGACCTAGGTCGCACCGACATGGAGCGCACCGAAGCGCTCTCGTACTCCTGGCACTTCAGTGACGGGAGCGTCGCGAGCGGCAAAGTCGTGACGAAGACGTTCGCCGATAACGGTCCGTTCACGGCATCGCTCACGGTCACGGATGCATACGGCTGGGAGCGCACGACGATGCAAACGGTGACCGTCGCCAATGTCGCGCCGAGCGCGACATTCATCATGCCGTCTCCCGCGCCGGTGCTCGAAGGCGCGATGTTCACGCTCTCGATGACCGGCGCTACCGATGCCTCGATGGTCGACGCGGCCGCGCTGACGTTCGCGTTCGATTGTGGCACCGGCACCTATGGAGCCGCGACGTCGAGCGCCTCGGTGAACTGCGTGGTGCAGGACAACGGCGCGTCGACGGTGCGCGCGAAGGTGATCGACAAGGACGGCGCGTTCACCGAGTACACCGGCTCGTTCACAACCACGAACGTAGCGCCCACCGCCACGTTCGCCGTTCCGAACGCGCCTGCCGAGGGATCGCCGTTCACGATTGCGTTGAACAATGCGGCGGATCCGTCGCCCGTCGATGCCGCGCATCTCAGTTTCGCGTTCGACTGCGGCAAGGGGTACGGTACCGCGAGCGCCAATGCGAGCGCGTCGTGCATCGTCGACGACAATGGCGACGCCATCGTGCATGGCAAAGTCATGGACAAGGACGGTGGCGTGACGGAATACGCTGCGACGGTGCATGTCGTCAACGCGCCGCCGACGGCCGTCTTCACGGCCCCGGCGACGGTGAACGAAGGCGCCGCGATCGCGTTGAGCGTGGGCAACGTCACCGATCCGTCGACCGCTGACGCGGAAGCAGGCTTCACGTTCGCGTTCGACTGCGGTACTGGATTTGGCGCGGCGTCCTCGAACGCGAGCACGACATGCTCGACGACAGACAACGGCCCGCGCACGGTGCGCGCGCAGGTCACGGACAAGGACGGCGGCTCGACGATCTACACCGCGACGGTGCAGGTGCTCAACGTCGCGCCGACGGTCACGTTCACGACGCTCACCGGCGCGACGACCTTGACGGTGCAGTCGGGAGATCCGGTCGCCGCGACGGGCACCTTCACCGATCCGGGTCCGGATTCGCCGTGGCACGCATCGGTGAATTGGGGCGACGGTACGAGCAATCAACCGATTCCTTCGTCGTTCACCGTCTCGGGCGCGAAGATGCTCGCCGGAACGACCTACATGACCGCGGGCAGCTACGCGTCGGTGCTCAGCGTCACGGACAAGGATGGCGGCATCGGGACGGCGACGATCAACGTCACGGTCACGCGCCGCAACATCCGCGGCGAGGCGATTCCGGACAAGATCAAGCTCGACGATCGTGGCAATGACAATGTCGACATCGTGCTGTACAGCGACGTCATCGCGCACATGTCGGACATCGACGCGGCCTCGGTGCGCATTGGCACTGTGGGACTCGCCACGAACGGGGACGGCAGTCTGCATTACAACGTCGAAGGCAACAGCGGCAAGGTGAAGCTCACCTTCGATCGTCAGGCGCTCATCGGGGCCGGCTTGATCACCTCGACGACCACGACCCTCGACGTGATGGCGAATCTCGGCAGCGGGCTGCAGCTCGTGTCGCACGTGCCGGTGAGCACAAAGTAATTACGCCATCGAAGCTGCCCCGAACGGGCCGCCGGCGTCGCGCCGGCGGCCCGTTTTGCGTCTGACAGGGCGCAGCCGCGGCGGTTGCCGGGCTTCGGGCGACGACCCAAGTTTCGAGTCGCCCTCCGCTCTCACGAGGATTTGATGCAACGTCGCTTTTTCGCGATCGCCGCTGCGGCTGCTTCCGCCGCGGCCACGATCGCTCCCGCCCTCTCGGCCCAACGCACCGTCACGAGCGCCGACTACGCGCGCGCCGAACGTTGGATGAGCTACAACGTAAATCCGCTGATCACCGGCGGCGTCATTCGGCCGAATTGGCTGCCCGACGATCGCCTGTGGTTTCGCAACACCACCTCGACGGGCAATGAGCTCGTGCTGCTCGAGCCGGCGACGGCGCTGCGCAAGCGCTGCGACAACGTTCCGGATCGCTGCGGCCTGCCCGCTGATTCCGGCAATGCCTTCGGTGGACGCGGCGGCCGCGGCGGAGGTCGTGGTGGCCGGGGCGGAGCCGCTGCCCGCGCGCCCGAGACGATGTCGCCGGATGGCCGATACGGCGCGTTCATCCGGAATTGGAATCTGTGGGTACACGACACCCAGACTGGCCAGGACACGCAGCTCACGCGCGACGGCGTGACCGATTTCGGCTACGCGACCGACAACGCGGGCTGGACGAGCAGCGATCGCGCGTTGCTCGTATGGTCGGCTGACTCGAAGAAGATCGCGACGTTCCAGCAGGATCAACGGAACGTCGGCGAGATGTATCTCGTTCGCACGCAGGTTGGACACCCGACGCTGAGCGCGTGGAAGTATCCGCTGCCCGGCGACAGCGTGGTGACGATGATTCAGCGCGTGATCATCGATTTGAGCGGCGGCGCGTCGGCGGCGCGCACCATTCGCCTCCAGATGCCGCCCGACGAGCATCGCTCCACGCTGTGCGACCACATCGCGTGTCGCGGCGGCGATTGGACGGACGTCGAGTGGTATCCCGATGGGTCGAAGCTCGCGTTCGTGTCGACGTCGCGCGATCACAAGCGTGAAGTGCTCCGCGTCGCCGACGCCGGAACCGGCGCCGTGCGCGACGTGTTACAGGAAACCGTTGCCACGCAGTACGAGTCGGGCAACGGCCGCGCGAACTGGCAGATCCTGCCCGCTTCGAACGAAGTAATCTGGTTCTCTGAACGCGACAACTGGGGCCAGCTGTATCTCTACGATCTGACGACGGGCAAACTGAAGCGGCAGATCACGACGGGCGAAGGAAACGTCACGCAGCTGCTTCGAATCGACGACAAGAATCGCACGCTCTACTTCCAGGGCGTCGGCAAGGAGCCGGGTCACGATCCCTATTTCCGTCATTTTTATAAAATTGGAATGGACGGGAACGGATTGACACTGCTGACGCCGGAAAATGCCGACCACGACGTGTCGCTCTCGCCAAGTGGCAAGTTTTTTGTCGACAACTACTCGACGCCGAACGTTCCGCCGACGTCCGTGCTGCGTGACGCGAACGGCAAGTTGATCGCGATGCTCGGCAAGGTCGACATTTCGCGCCTCACCGCGGAAGGCTGGAAGCCGCCGATGCCGATCACCGTCAAGGCGCGCGACGGCAAGACGGATCTCTATGGCTTGATGTACACGCCGACGACGCTCGATTCGACGAAGAAATATCCGATCGTCAATCACATCTACCCCGGACCGCAGACCGGCTCCGTTGGCGGCCGCTCATTCAACGCCGCGCGCGGCGATGCGCAGTCGCTGGCGGACCTTGGCTTCGTCGTCGTGGAGATCGACGGCATGGGCACGCCGTGGCGCTCGAAGGCGTTCCACGATGCGTATTACGGGAACATGGGCGACAACACGCTGCCCGATCAGATCGCGGGCATGCGCGAGCTCGCGCGTCGCTACAAGTGGATCGACATCGACCGCGCCGGGATTTACGGACACTCGGGCGGCGGCTTCGCCACCGCCGACGCGATGTTCCGGTATCCGGACTTCTTCAAGGTCGGCATTTCCGAATCCGGCAACCACGACAACCGCGAGTACGAAGACGACTGGGGCGAACGCTATGAGGGTTTGCTCAAGGCCGGCAACTACGACGATCAGGCGAATCAGAATCTGGCGAAGAACCTGAAGGGCAAGCTGCTTCTGGCGCATGGGACCATGGACAACAACGTACCGCCGTACAACACGTTCCTCGTCGTCGACGCGCTCATCAAGGCGAACAAGGATTTCGATCTCCTCATGCTGCCGAATCAGCCGCACGGCTACGGCGCGGAGTCGAACTACATGACGCGCCGCCGCTGGGACTACTTCGTCAAGAATCTTCTCGGCGTGCAGCCGCCCAAGGAGTATGAGGTGGGTCCCAAGGCGCGCGTGACTCCGTAACGCGAAGGACGAAGGGCGAAGGGCGAAGGG